>CAJCHR010000464.1 GCA_903970225.1 Actinobacteria bacterium 21-64-8
GCCCGTGCGCGGTGGAGCCGGGCGATGACCTTGGGCGTGCGGGGCCTCGTGCGCGACGGTGAAAGCCGAGTTCTGTTGCTGAAGCACACCTACACCTCCGGCTGGCACATGCCGGGCGGCGGGGTCGAGCGGGGAGAGACGGCCGAGACCGCCCTGGCGCGGGAGATGGTCGAGGAGGCTGGGGTCGAACTGACCGCCCGCCCGCGCCTCAGATCCATCCACTCCAGTGAGGTGAACTTCCGAGGCGATCACATCCTGTTCTTCGAAGTGACGGCGTGGCGCGCGGTCCAAGCGACCTCCCGCGGCGAAATCCAGACGGTGAAATGGTTCGCGCCGGACGACCTGCCGGCGGACATCACCAGCGGCACCCAGCGGCGGATCGCTGAAACGCTGATGGAGACGCCGCCCGACCCGCTCTGGTGAGGCTGGCGGTGACGGCGTGAGCTTTTAACGCACAAAGGGACGGAACCATGAGAACGCTTTGGTTGCCGGCGATGTTGGCCGGTACAATGCTAGCCGGCGATGCTGCCGCACAGGGTGCGCCGCACACCTATACCCTGAAGGCCACGCCGCAGACGGTCGCCTGGGGCAACTACAACGCCGCCGCGACGCCGGTTCTGCACATCCACTCCGGTGACACGGTGATCTTCGACACGCTGCTGACCAACAGCCCGACGGGCCTGGAGCGCAACGGCGTCCCGCCCGATCAGGTGGAGCAGAGCCTGCGGGACGTCTTCGATCACGTCACCGACCGCGGCCCGGGCGGCCATATCCTGACCGGTCCGGTGTTCATCGAGGGCGCCGAGCCGGGAGACGTGCTGGAAATCCACATCAAGCGGATCAGCCTGGCCATTCCCTACGCCTATAACGGCTTTCGGTACGGCGCCGGGCTTTTGACCGACGAGTTCCCCTACGCCAAGACCAAGATCATCCCCCTGGACCGGGAGCACATGACCGCTCAGTTCGCGCCGGGGGTCGTCATTCCGCTGCATCCCTTCTTCGGCAGCATGGGCGTGGCCCCGCCGCCAGCCTTCGGCCGCTACGACAGCACCCCACCGACCATCATCGGCGGCAACATGGATGACAAGGCCCTGGTGGCCGGGACGACCCTGTTCCTGCCGGTCCACGCCGCGGGCGCGCTGTTCCAGGTCGGCGACGGCCATGCCGCGCAGGGCAATGGCGAGGTCGACATCACCGCACTCGAGACGTCGCTGGTCGGCAGCTTCCAGTTCGTGCTGCACAAGGGGGTGAAGGCGCCCTATCCGCGCGCCGAGACGCCGACATCCTATATCGCGATGGGCTTCGACGACGACCTGTCCAACGCGACGCGCAAGGCGCTGCGCAACATGATCGACTTCCTGGTGACCGAGAAGGGGATGACCCGCGACGACGCCTATATGCTGGTCAGCGTCGCCGGCGATGTCGAGGTGACCGAATTGGTCGATCGCAACAAGGGGGTGCATGTCGTGCTGCGCAAGGCGCTGTTCGCCGGAAAGTGAGCGTTGACCGATCGGTCCCAGCGGTGGCATGGGGCATCGCAGCGCGGGTATAGCTCAATGGTAGAGCACTAGCCTTCCAAGCTTGTGACGAGGGTTCGATTCCCTCTATCCGCTCCAGCACATGGGCGCAGCGCCGCCTCAGCGATCGGCCCGCAGCAGCCCCATCACCACCAGATCGATCCACGCGCCGTCGATATAGACCGCTTGGCGAAGCCGTCCTTCTTGCTCGAACCCGAGCGCGCGATAAAGCGCGATCGCGCTGTCGTTGTCCGCGAACACGGTGAGCCAGAGGCGCGAAAGGTTGAGCTGGCGCCAGCAATAGTCGATCGTCAGCGCCAACGCTTCGCGGCCATAGCCGAGGCGGCGGTTGGCCGGTTGGCCGATGCGGATCGCAAGCTCGGCGGAGCGATGGGCGGGCTCGATCCGGGATATCTGGATATAGCCGACGATTTCGGGGCTGGTCTTTGCCCGGATCGCGAAAAAGACCCGCGACGGGTCGTTCGCCGCGTTCAGCCAGAAGGCTTCTTCCCGGTGCCAATTCGCCGGCCGATAGGTGCCGTTGCAGCGCGCTGCCTCGGCATCGTCCGACCAAGCGAACAGGGCAGGGACGTCGACCGGCAGGATCGGACCGATTGCGACCGATGGTCCTAGGATCATTTGCTTGGTTTCCGCACACAGGTTGTGCCGGCTTCTGCCCGTCATGCCGCTGTATCGGCGATGAACAATGTGCGCGACATCGCCCTATGCGCGCCGCGGTCGGTCGGCCGACGCAGGGGCCGAGCACAACCCCCGCCGTGTGGCATGGACGAATGGCGCGTGCATCACTATATCGATCGGTATGGAAAGTGACCTAGCCTGTCCTGCCCCTCGTGGCAGACCGCGTGAGTTCGACGTCGATGCAGCGCTGGCGTCGGCATTGCGCGTATTTTGGCTGCGCGGCTATGAGGGCGCGTCGCTCACCGAACTGACCGAGGCGATGGGGGTAACCCGGCCCAGCCTCTATGCCTGTTTCGGCAATAAGGAAGCGTTGTTCCGCAAAGCGCTCGACCTGTATGAGCGCGAAAAGCTCGCCTATATCGAGACCGCGCTGGAGGCGGA
>CAJCHR010000465.1 GCA_903970225.1 Actinobacteria bacterium 21-64-8
AATGAACGAAACTATCGTCGAACATCGCGCGCCGGAGGGCAAAACCCAACCGCCGATGTTCCCACTCGGACTTGGCGAACTACCGCTCAACGATTTTCAGGCGTCAGTTGGCGAGACTGAATGGATCGCAAACCGCGTGGGCAAGGAGACCAAGGTTCGACTGCTTGTCAGCGGCGGTGAAATGGGTGCCAAGGAGATCGGCAAGCTGATAAAGCTGCTTGAAGCGCAACGCTCCGTCTTGAGCGACGATGAGGATGACGATGCTTGACAGGCAGAAAACGCAACTCGACAAGTTCAAGGAAGCCGCGCGCGAGCTTGAGACGGACGACGACGAAGCGCGCTTTGACGAGCGGATGAGGAAGCTTGTGAGGCAGAAGCCGGTGGAGAAGCCGGAGTGAATGTCGCGTTTGCAATCTTCGGAGTGTGGGTGATCGGTTTGGCCGCATGGGCGACAGTTCGCGCCATCAAGGCTAACGAGATCACGTCGGTGTTCACGGGCGCTTATCGTCCGGCAATCTCACGGCAGAAATCGCCCGCGCTGTTTTGGGTCGGGATCGGATTCTTCGGCCTAGTAGGCGCTGTAGGCTTCGCGTTTCTGATCGCCTCGCTCACGGGTTTGTAAACTACGTAATCGCCTTTTTAAAGGCCCGCCCCCGGCCCCTCCCGTGGGCATGAGGGGAGTTAGGGGACGCTGGGGCTTTGCCGTGCGGGCTTATTCTTCGCCCATTCTCAGCGCAGCGATGAACGCCTCCTGCGGGATCGACACGTTCCCATAATCCCGCATGCGCTTCTTGCCCTCTTTTTGCTTGTCGAGCAGCTTCTTCTTGCGGCTGATGTCGCCGCCGTAGCACTTGGCGGTCACGTCCTTGCGCATCGCGGCGATGGTTTCGCGGGCGATGACCTTGGCGCCGATCGCGGCCTGGATCGGGATCTTGAACAAGTGCCGCGGGATCAGGTCCTTGAGGCGTTCCACGAGGTGCCGGCCGCGCGCGTCGGCCTGGCTGCGGTGGACGATCATGCTCAGCGCATCGACCGGCTCGTTGTTGACCAGGATGTTCATCATCACCAGGTCGCCTTCGCGCAGGCCGATCTGCTCGTAATCGAACGACGCGTAGCCGCGGCTGATGCTCTTGAGGCGATCGTAGAAGTCGAACACGACTTCGTTAAGCGGCAGCTCGTACGTGATCTGCGCGCGGCCGCCCACGTAGGTGAGATCCTTCTGCACGCCGCGGCGGTCCTGGCACAGCTTGAGGATCGAGCCGAGGTGTTCGTCGGGGGTGTAGATCACCGCCTTGATCCACGGCTCCTCCATGTCGGCGATCTTGACCGGATCGGGCATGTCGGCGGGGTTGTGCAGTTCGCGGATGGTGCCGTCGGTCATGGTCAGGCGGTAGACCACTGACGGCGCGGTGGTGATCAGGTCTAGGTCGTATTCGCGGGTCAGCCGCTCCTGGATGATCTCGAGGTGCAGCAGGCCGAGGAACCCGCAGCGGAAGCCGAAGCCGAGTGCCGCGCTGCTCTCCATCTCGAAGCTGAAGCTCGCGTCGTTGAGGCGCAGCTTGCCGATCGATTCGCGCAGCTTCTCGAAATCGGCGGCGTCGGTGGGGAACAGCCCGCAGAACACCACCGGCTGGACTTCCTTGAAGCCGGGCAGCGCCTCTTTCGCGCCGTTCTTGACCGTGGTGATGGTGTCGCCGACGCGGGCCTGCGCGACTTCCTTGATCTGCGCGGTGATGAAGCCGATCTCGCCGGCGCTGAGTTCGTCGAGCTGCTCGATCTTGGGGCGCATGCAGCCGACGCGGTCGATCAGGTGCTCGGTGCCGCCGGCCATGAACTTGACCTGCTGCCCCTTGCGGATGACGCCCGCGATCACGCGCACGAGGATCACGACGCCGAGGTACGGATCGTACCAGCTGTCGACCAGCATCGCTTTGAGCGGCGCGTTGCGGTCGCCCTGGGGGTGCGGGATGCGGGTGACGATCGCCTCGAGCACTTCGTCGATGCCGATGCCCGACTTGGCGCTGGTCAGCACCGCGTTGCTGGCGTCGAGGCCGATGATCTCCTCGATCTCGGCGCGGACCTTTTCGGGTTCGGCGGCGGGCAGATCGATCTTGTTGATGACGGGCACGATCTCGTGGTTGTGCTCGATCGACTGGTAGACGTTGGCGAGCGTCTGCGCTTCGACGCCCTGCGCCGCGTCGACCACGAGCAGCGCGCCTTCGCAGGCGGCGAGGCTGCGCGAGACCTCGTACGCGAAGTCGACGTGGCCGGGGGTGTCCATCAGGTTGAGCTCATACGTGAGCCCGTCCTTGGCGGTGTAGTTCAGGCGGACCGTCTGCGCCTTGATGGTGATCCCGCGCTCGCGCTCAATGTCCATATTATCAAGCACTTGCGCGCTCATCTCGCGCTCGGTGAGCCCGCCGGTGCGCTGGATCAGCCGGTCGGCGAGGGTGGACTTGCCGTGGTCGATGTGGGCAATGATGGAGAAGTTGCGGATCAGCGAGAGCTCGGTCATGCGGCCCGTTAGCAGCGCAGCAGCGAAGTGTCAGCAACGCTGCCAGCTTTTCGCTTGTCGCCGGCACGCCAGGGTGCTTGCTTGCGCCAAAGCCGAGAAGCCAGGGAGACTGCCGCGTGCCCAAGATCGCCCCGAAGGTGATGAACCCGCAGGGCCAG
>CAJCHR010000466.1 GCA_903970225.1 Actinobacteria bacterium 21-64-8
CGCTGATCGAGGAGGGCGCGTTCGGCGCGGTGCACGGTTTTGCCCGGTCGCGGTCGGGAACGCAGCATCTCGATCTGCTCGACGAGACCAGTATCGCCGCCGCCGCCGCGCACCTGGCGAGCGGTCCGCCGCCCAGTCTGGTGATCGTTGCGACAGGACTGCTCCATTCGAACGATCACCGCCCGGAAAAGGCGCTTCGCGATCTCGATGCCGATTGGCTGGCGAGGGTCTATGCGGTCAATGCGATCGGCCCCGCACTGGTGGCGAAGCACTTTCTCCCTCTCATGCCCAAAAGCGGACGGCCCGTCTTCGCTGCGCTTTCGGCGCGTGTGGGATCGATCAGCGACAACCGGCTGGGCGGGTGGCACGGCTACCGCGCATCGAAGGCGGCGCTGAACATGCTGGTGCGGAATCTCGCGATCGAAGAACGCCGCCGCAACGACCGCGCGATCGTCGTCGCATTGCATCCCGGCACCGTCGACACCGCATTGTCCCGCCCGTTTCAGGGCAATGTTCAGCCCGGGCGTCTGTTCGATCCGGAACGCGCGGCGCTGCAATTGCTCGACGTGATCGAGGACTTGCGGGTCTCCGACAGCGGCAAGCTGTTCGACTTCGAGGGCAAGGAAATCGCATTCTGACCCGCGGCGATCCCTGGACGCATTCGCGGACAATCGGCCGGACGATGTTTCCCCAATTGCCGTATGGCATGGCCCTGGATGAGGATCAGATATGAGCGTTGCCTTTCGGCGCGAGGGTGATGACGAGCACCTCGAGCCAAAGTTCGAGATCCCGATCCCGACCGGCCCCAACCTCGTCACCAGCCGGGGATTGGCGCTGACCGACGCCAAAGTGCTCGAGCTGGAAGCGTTCCTGCTCACTTTGAGCGGGGAGGATGCGATCAAGGCGACACGCCGCGAGCTGCGCTATTGGCGCACGCGACTGGCGATGGCCCAACTGGCGGAAACCCCCGACGGGTCCTGCGTCGCTTTCGGTTGCCGCGTGACGCTGCAGATGAAGGGCAAGCTGCGGACCATCTCCATCGTCGGCGACGATGAGGCCGACCCGGCCTCGGGCCTGCTCGCATTCTCGGCCCCGCTCTGCCGCGCGATCATGGACGCCGAGGTCGGGGAGCGCGTGGCGTTCGGCGGCGCCCTTGACGCCATCGAGATCCTGGCGATCGAGCTGTACTGAGATCGTAGCGACCGTTTGCCGGTGCTCTGCGCGCGCCGTCAGAACCCCACTTGCGGGTTGGCTGCGTGCCTGACTTCGCGAGGGGACTGGCCGAACGCGCGCTGGAAGGCCCGCCTCATCCGCTCGGGATCGCCGAAGCCGGTTTCGCGCGCGATCAGGTCGATCGCCAGCCGACCTTGCGAGACGAGCAGGCGGGCCGCATCCAGGCGAAGCTTCTCCACCGCGCGTGCCGGCGAAAAGCCGGTTTCCTCGCTGAACACGCGGCTGAACTGGCGCGGGCTGAGGTGCGCGGCATCGGCGAGTTCTTCCACCGTCAGCGGCGCACGCAAGTTGGCACGGGCATGCGCCAGCGCCATCTGCACTCGGTCGGATTTGGGTTCGAGCGCGATCGTCTCCGGGCGCTGCTGCTGCCGGCCGTAACGCCGCTGGCCGATCACCAGCTGGCTGGCGACTGCGCGCGCGGCATCGGCACCGATGTCACGCTCGATCAGCGCCATGGCGAGATCGACGCTCGCGCTCATCCCGGCCGAGGTCCAGATCGCGCCATGCTCGACGAAGATGCTGTCATCCTCGACGATGACCTTGGGAAAGCCTTGCTTGAGCTCATCGGCGAAGGCCCAGTGCGTGGTCGCGCGGCGGCCGTCGAGCAGGCCCGCCTCCGCCAGCGCGAAAGTCCCCAGCCGGATCGCGGCGACTCGGCGGCTGGCGTGCGCGGCTTGCCGGAGGAACGCGATCACGCGCGGGCTGGTCGCGGTGACGGTGCCAGCACCCGCGACAAGCAGGGTGTCGAACTCGGGCGCGGCGATCGCGTGAGTCGTCATCTCGACACCGAATGCGCCCCCGATGCTTCCGCCTTCTTCGGAAAGCACGCGCGTGATGTAGCGCTCCTCGCCGAGCACCGCGTTGGCGGCCTCGAACACCGAAAGCGCGGCGAATGCACTGACTTCGAAATCGGCGGGGATCAACAGGCCTACCAGTTGCATCGCAAGCTCCTTCGCCTCCGTAGACGCGGGGCCCTCGCAAACCCGTAAAACTTTTTCCGCCGATCCTCGCTTGACTTGGCGCGCGGCTGGCGACCTGATCGGCGCGGTCGTTCAGGGGAAGATTTTGCCGCGATGAGCAGGGGTTGGCGGGGAGCGTTTGCGGCGACCTGCCTGGCCGTAGCCCAGCCGGTTTTTGCGCAGTCCGCGCCCATCCGCTTCGATATACCCGCTGGCGAACTGGCGCCCGCGCTCGAGCAAGCCGCGCAGAAGGCCGGGGTCAGCCTGCTGTTCGACCGTTCGCGTGTCGCGGCGCTGCGCGCGCCCGCGCTGCACGGTGCGATGACCATCGATCAGGCGTTCGCGTCGCTGCTCTGGGAAACCGGGGCTACGGTGCGGCGGATCGGTCCCGGCAGCTACGTCCTGATCGTCCCGGACGTCGTGATACCGGCGGTGCCTGACCTTGCGGTCCCGGAAATCCTCGTTGTCGGACACCGCACGCAGAACACCGATATCCAGCGCCGCTCCGATGATGTGCAACCTTACCGTGTCGTCCAGGCGGCGAGCATCGCGGGCGCGCAGGCCGGATCGCCCGAAGAGCTTTTGCGCACGCATCTCTCGGCGAACGAACTGGGCGCATCGGCCACTCAGCTCGGCACACCGCAGGGCGGCAGCGTGCGATCGCAGATCGATCTGCGCGGCCTGGGCACCGCGCAGACGCTGGTTCTGGTCGACGGGCGGCGGATGCCGAGCGTCCCGGGCGTGAACGAGTTCTTCCAGCCCGACATCAACGGTATCCCGCTCGGCGCGATCGAACGGGTCGAGACGCTGGGCGGCACGGCTGGCGGCATCTACGGACCCGGCGCGACGGGGGGCGTCGTCAACATCGTGCTCAAGCAGACCTTCCCGCGCGCCTGGATCGAGGCGCAGAGCGGCGTCGATCAGCGCGGCGACGGGGTGCAGTCGCGGATCGAGGGCGGGTTCTCGCTGACCGCCAATTCAGGCCGGACGCGGTTCAATGTCATCGCCAGCCATACGAGCGATCAGGGGCTCGACTTCGGCGACCGCAGCTATTCCGCCCAGGCACACGAATATCGCATTTCTCGCCCCGGATTCGGCTCGACCCTGCTGCTCGGCAGCAGCATCAACGTGATCTCGCAAGGAGGCGGCAATCCGCCGCTGGTCCTGATCCCCGCGCTCGGCGGCCAGTCGCTCGGCTCCAACATCGCGCACTACCCGGTCAATGGCGGGGGAGCGGGCGGCAACGAGGCGGCGCTGCTGGTTGCCGGCGCGGGCAGTTTCGACACCGCGCTCAGCGATGACGGCAACGGCACGCGGCAGAGCCTGCTGACGCCGTTTCGGGCGACTTCGGTGGTGTCGAGCGTGCATCAGGACATCGGAGATCATGTCGAACTGTTCGGGAATGTCCTGCTGCTGCGCGATCGGGGACGCGCGAGCGTCCCGGTCACTTCGGAGATATTCTACGATCTGGCCGAGGGCCAGGACGGCAATCCGTTCGCCAATGACATCGCCGCCGCCGTCCCGACTCCCGGACTCACCACCACGGCCGAGACCTCGTCACAATCGAGCCGCATCACCATCGGCCTGATCGCGCACCTCGGAGCACGCTGGAGTATCGAGGTCGACGGCGCGGTCGGCCG
>CAJCHR010000467.1 GCA_903970225.1 Actinobacteria bacterium 21-64-8
GATACGGGCGCCGAGCCGGGTGATCTGGATGCGATGGCGGCCGCCGATGAAGCCGGGTGGAAGCAGCAGGTCGGCGGGCTCTTCGTCTATTCCTGACGATCAGGCGAGGTGACTCCTCCTTCCGATGTGATCATGTAGCTCGAGGCGGGGCTTGCGGCAACCCGGGGCACCTGTCCCATAGAGCGGCCCTCGATTCGCTTCACAGGAGCTGCATTCCATGGGTGCTGCCGCCAGCATGTTCTCGCAATCGTTCTTTCACGGAACGCGCGCCGATCTGCAACCCGGTGACATGATCGTCGTCGGACACCCTTCGAACTTCACCGATACCCAGCCTTTGTCGTGGGTGTACTTCGCGGGCACGCTCGACGCGGCGGTGTGGGGTGCCGAACTGGCACTCGGCAGCGAATGCGAACGGATTTACGTCGTTGAGCCGACAGGTGCCTTCGTGGATGATCCCAACCTCACCGACAAGAAATTCCCCGGCAATCCGACGTTGTCATACCGCTCTCGCGATCCGCTCCGGGTGGTTGGCGAAGTCATGAAGTGGCAAGGCCACCCGCCCGAACGGCTACAGCAGATGAAGGAGGGACTGGCGGTGTTGAAAGCCAAAGGGGCGGACATCATCATCGACTGAGGCCGACGATCTCAGACGTAGTTCGCGATCCAGGCGATCGCATACGCCGCGGGCACGAAGAACAGCTGCGCGAGCACTGTTCCGGCGAGCCGGCTGAGCGAGATCCACACCACGGTGCGGCGAAACAGCGCTTCGCTCATCCGGCCCTCGACGACATCGTCGGTGACGACCGAAAGCTGAGGGTCGATCAGCGCGAACAGCAGGATCGTCGCGAAGCCGTTGACCACCGCGGAGAGCTGCGAGGCAGTGACGCGAAACTGCGGATTGAGGTAACCCGCATAAAGCGAGGCCAGCACGCCGACCACGATCAGCCCTTGCGCGAAGGCGTTCGCCAGCAGCACGCCCCAGCCGACCCCGCGCTCGCGCACGAGATCGCCGAAGTGCGCGCGCGAGGGCATCGTTATCGCCTCACGCACCGCGCGCAGGCCCGCCGGGCTCGCCGCGCGCAGCAGCAGCTTTCCGGTCGAGCGGTGAATCTGGAACCAGCCGATCGCGCGGGCGAACAACCGCTGCGTCGTCGGCACCAGCACCACGCCGAGCGCGACCGCAAGCGTCGCGGCCATCAGCACGATGCGGAAGTCCCACAGCAGCGCGTCGCCCCCGCTGTGATGCGCGATGCGGGTCTCGATCCGCTTCGCAAGGAACGGCCCAAGGAAGCTGTTCGAGGTGCGCGAGACCAGCACCAGCACGTTGAACAGCGCGAAGCTCATCGCGATCCGGCGGGTCCGAACCCCGGCGATCCGTGCAGCGTAAGCCAGCGCCCCGATGAGGTTGATGCCGAACGTGAGCAGGCAGATGATGAGAAGTTGGCGGTCCATGGGCGGGCCCTTAGAGTGTGTTCCGACCGGGTGGAAGCACGCTAATCGGATTGTGCGTCCGCGCTCGCACCACGCAGCCAGGCGTGGGCGTTCGCGCGGTCAGGCGAACCTGGGCGCGAGCCGGCCGAGGCGAATCGGTGCGCTCTCGTGCATCCGCAGCATGGCTATGAGGCCGATTACCGCCGCGCCCATCATGTACCACGCGATGGATACCGGGTTGCCGGTGACCCGGTTGAGCCAGGCCACCACCGGCTGCGTGGTTCCGCCGAGCACCGTCACCGGGATCGTATAGATGAGCGCGAAAGCCCGCGCTCGATTTTCGGGCCGGAGGCTTTCGACGATCGCGGTGTAGACCGGGCCGCCTTGCAGAAAGCTCACCGCAGCCAGGACCACGTTGGTGGTGAAGAAGGCGCCGATGGTCTGCGTAGCGTTGAGCCAGACGAACACGGGAACCACCGTGATCACGAGCAGGATCTGTGCCGGTATCATCACGCGCCGGCGCCCTACCCGGTCGCAAAGCCAGCCGCCGAAAAGCGCCGCAGCCACTTGCGTCATGTTGTTGGCGAACTGGCCACTGAGCGAAGCCGTGACGGACAAGTGCAGCGTGGTCTGGCCGTACGTCGCCATGTAGTGCGACGAATACGTCGCGATCGTCCCCGACGCGATCATCATCATGCCCAGCGTGCAGATGCGGCCAAAGCCGATCGATTTCTCCTGCGCGGGCGGCGGCGAGACATCTTCGCCCGCGGTGTCGGGCAGCGAGCGGCGGATGAGGATCGCGAACGGGATAATCACGGTTCCGGCGAGCAGCGCGGCGCGCCAGCCGAAGCGGGTCAGCTGATCTGCGCTGAGCGAAAGCGAGAGCATCAGTCCGATGAACGAGCCGCATGAAGCCGAGATCGCCTGGCTCGCGCCCTGCCAGCTGGCGGCCAGGCCGCGGCGCTCGGGCGTGACGGCCTCAAGCATATAGGATGTCGAGGCCCCGACCTCGCCGCCCAGCGCGAAGCCCTGTACGAGCCGAGCGGTGACGGCGATGACGGGCGCGGCCCATCCGATCATGGCATAGCCTGGCGTCAGGGCAAGCACCGCGATGCCCACGCCCATGAGCCCCATGCTGATCAACATCGCCGCCTTGCGTCCGTGCCGGTCGGCATGGCCACCGAGCACCCAGGCGCCGATCGGCCGGGCGACGAAGCCGGTTCCGAACGTCGCGAGCGAGGCCATTAGGCTCACGAACGGGTCCTGGGAGGGGAAGAACGTCTTGCCGATCTGGACCGCGAAGAAGGCGAACGTGACGAAATCGTAGAACTCGAGCGCGTTGCCGATCGTCGCGGCGGCCACCGCGCGCCTGGCTGAGGTTCGGTCGGCTCCATCCGCCAAGGCGATCACCCCTTCTTGCGCGTCAATTCCCGCATGGCATCATCAAGCCCGTCCAGCGTCAACGGATACATCGCTCCCCCCACCAGTTCGCGCATCAGCCGGGTTGAAGCCGAATAGTCCCACTGCCGCTCGGTCACCGGATTGAGCCAGACCGTCGCCGGATAGGTGTTGGTCACGCGCTTCATCCAGGTCGCGCCCGATTCCTCGTTGAAGTGCTCGACCGATCCGCCTTCGTGGCTGATCTCGTACGGGCTCATCGCCGCGTCGCCGACGAACACCACCTTGTAATCGTGGCCGTACTTGTGGAGCACGTCCCAGGTCTGGGTCCGCGCCGACCAGCGCCGCGAATTGTCCTTCCACACGCCTTCGTAAAGGCAGTTGTGGAAGTAGAAGAACTCGAGGTTCTTGAACTCGGCGGTGGCGGCGCTGAACAGCTCCTCGACCAGCTTGATGTGCGGGTCCATCGATCCGCCCACGTCGAGGAACAGCAGCACTTTGACCGCATTGCGCCGCTCGGCGCGCATCCGGATGTCGAGCCAGCCCTGCTTGGCGGTGCCTTCGATCGTCGCGTCGAGATCGAGCTCCTCGGTCGCGCCTTCGCGGGCGAACCGGCGCAGGCGGCGCAGCGCGATCTTGATGTTGCGGGTGCCCAGTTCCTTGGTGTTGTCGAGATTGGCGAACTCGCGCTTTTCCCAGACCTTGATCGCCTTGTTGTGCCGCCCTTCGCCGCCGATGCGGATGCCTTCGGGATTGTAGCCCGAGTGTCCGAACGGGCTGGTGCCGCCGGTGCCGATCCACTTGTTGCCGCCCTGGTGGCGCTTCTCCTGCTCCTCAAGCCGCTTCTTGAGCGTCTCCATGATCTCGTCCCACGAGCCCAGGGACTTCATCTTTTCCATCTCTTCGGCGCTCAGGTACTTCTCGGCGATCGCGCGCAGCCACTCGGCGGGCACGTCGACCGGTTGCTGGCCGTAATCGGACATGATCCCCTTGAAGACCTTCTCGAACACCTGGTCGAAGCGGTTGAGCAGACCTTCGTCCTTCACGAACGTCGCGCGGGACAGGTAGTAGAACGCCTCCGGGGTCTGCTCGATCACGTCCTTCTCGAGCGCCTCGAGCAGCACGAGGTGCTCCTTGAAGCTGGCCTGGATGCCGGCAGCGCGCAGCTCGTCGATGAAGTTGAAGAACATCCTTTAGCTCCGGCTGACTACTTTTGATAAATGTTAAATGAGTTGATGTCGGTAGACTGAATCAGGTTATCGGACATTTTGCACAATCTATCTTATCTTTTTATTGGTTGTTTGTGCAATGTTTGCAGTTGTATCGAGTATTGCGATCGACCATTCTAATCAGATAGATAAGAAAATCTCTGAGGATCGTCTGGGCTGAATTTCCAATGGGTTGGGAACTTAGTTAGGAGCCAGACAGAATGGTTTTAAAGTTTCTCCTCTCAGCATCCGCTGGGATACTTCTTGCTACACCGGCATTGGCAACGCCTTTCACGCTAGCTCCTCCGGATTCGACCGGACCCGGAGATTACAATTTCACCGTCTTCGATAAGGCGACAGGGGCAGGGACGTTCACCGACACGTTTGCGTTCACCATCCCTGCGGATAGCGGTTTGAACCTCGATGCGGCGCTGATCAACATCGCCGAGCCGACAAGCTCGGGCAACATCAATTTCCTCTCCGCAGTGCTCAGCGGCCCGTCGCTTTCGAAATCCCTCGACGTATACAACGTCGGTAACTTGTCGACCGTATCGAATGCGACGCCGATTTCGATCCTGGCCGGCGAAAGTTATCTGCTCACGATTACGTACTCTGCCGCTGCGAAGAATGACTCCTTCAGCGGCAACATCACGACCGCCGCGGTTCCCGAACTGGCGACCTGGGGCATGTTGCTGGTGGGCGTGGGGGCGATCGGCGCGACGTTACGCGGGCGCCAGCGTCTGGATAAGCGAGTCGCGGTCGGCTGACCGGGAAGCGGGGAGCCCGTCCGGGGCTCCTCCGTTTTCGGCCGCCTTCGCCTCGCTCACTGCGGCGCGGGCTGCATGGGCGCTGGCGGCTGTCCGGCGTGTGTCTCCAGAGATGCATCGATCACTGCCCAGGCCGGTGCCTCGGCGGTCCAGATTGCGGCCGTCGGTCTCAGCCCATGGCCGTCATCGAGCACGCCGAGGCGCACGACGTTGAATGCCGGGCGTCCGCTCGACTTGCCGATCACCTGTACGCCGCATCCCGGGCAGAACGCATGCGTGAGCGTATTTCCCGAGGCAGCGACATAACTGGTTTCTGCGAGCGTGCCTTCGATCGTGATCGCGTCTGCTGCAAAGATCGCGTTGTTCGTTGCCCCGCCGACCGCGATCTTCTGGCAACGGCGGCACCAGCACTGGCGCATCGCGATCGGCTCGGCGGAGATCGCCAGGCTCACCGCGCCGCAATTGCACCGGCCGCTGTAGGGTGCGGGCATGCCGGCCCCTCCTTTTGCTAGCCTTGCCGCCGTGACATAAACGCCAGGCGCTCAAACAGCATGATGTCCTGCTCGTTCTTGA
Organism: Actinobacteria bacterium 21-64-8; assembly: GCA_903970225.1. GTDB lineage: Bacteria > Pseudomonadota > Alphaproteobacteria > Sphingomonadales > Sphingomonadaceae > Novosphingobium. Next base: position 5,378 of record CAJCHR010000467.1, read on the forward strand.
GCAGCGCGCCGTGCAAGGGGGGGATCGCCTTGGTCGGGTCCTTGTTCTGCAGCACGTCGAGCGGCATGTCCTCGTTCATCAGCAGCTTGAGCCAGTCGAGCAATTCGGAAGTGCTCGGCTTCTTCTTGAGCCCGGGGACCTCGCGGACCTCGTAGAAGATGTCCATCGCCTTGCCGACCAGCGTCTTCTGGATGTCGGGGAAGTGCACGTCGATGATCGCCTTCATCGTCTCGCGATCGGGGAACTTGATGTAGTGGAAGAAGCAGCGGCGCAGGAACGCGTCGGGCAGTTCCTTCTCGTTGTTCGAGGTGATGATGATGATCGGGCGCTCGGCGGCGGCGATGTGCTCGCCGGTCTCGTAGACGTCGAAGCTCATCCGGTCGAGCTCCTGGAGCAGGTCGTTCGGGAACTCGATGTCGGCCTTGTCGATCTCATCGATCAGCAGCACGGGCAGCCGGGGCGACGTGAACGCGTCCCACAGCTTGCCCTTCTTGATGTAGTTGCCGATGTCATGGACCCGCTCGTCGCCGAGCTGGCCGTCCCTCAAACGCGCCACTGCATCGTATTCGTAGAGTCCTTGGTGGGCCTTGGTGGTCGACTTGATGTTCCATTCGATCAGCGGCGCGTTCGCGGCCTTGGCGATCTCCTGCGCGAGCACGGTCTTGCCGGTGCCGGGCTCCCCCTTGATCAGCAACGGCCGCCGCAGGATCATCGCGGCGTTGACCGCGACCTTGAGATCGTCGGTGGCGATGTAGCTGCTGGTGCCCTCGAAACGCTGCATGTGCCGTCCTCTTGTGCGCTTTTCCACGGGTTAGGTTGTGCACTGCATCATGGCAAGCCGGGCGATTTTCCGCTCCGCAATTTCACGATCATCGCCCACGGCGATCGCGGGGAGCTCTATGGGCAAAAATGCGAAGTTCCCGCATTTTCAAGGTGTTGGTAGATTCGCGGCGGGAAGGTGCGATCCGGCGCTGACACGCGCGATCGGTGTAGGAAAGCGGCATTTTGCGGCGCTGCGGCTCAGCCGTCTTCGTGGTCGTCGCGCAGCGAGAGCACGAACGGCAGGCCATGAAACAGATCGGGCGCGAAGCTCGCCTGCTCCATGCTCGCCACCGTGGCGGCGTGGGGATCGCCCGGTTGCAGGCTCGATCCGCGCCGGGTCGGCGTGTAGCCCATCCTTGCAAGCTGATCGCAGGTCGCATCGAGATCGGCGACGCCGAACACGACGCTCATCCAGTGCTCGCCTCGCGCCGCCAGCAAAGCGTTCAGCGGATTGGCCGGATCGTCCGAAAGCGGCGCGATGATCTCCACTCCGCTTTCGAGTGACCCGCATACGCGCAGACCAGCGGCGGTGCGCTCGATCGGGCCGTAGAACGCGATACCGAGCACTTCGGTCAACCGCGCGACCACGGAGGCAAAGTTTTCGGGGCGAACGAGGCCCGCGACATGGTCGATGCGTCCGGCGTTGCGGATCATATATTGCTCCCCCGTGTGTCTCTTGCGCGGGCGTTGTGCGGGCCGCGGGCGCGAAAGCCAAGGTGCTTGCTTCCTGGCGTCCGCTCGTCATTGTCTCGCGAAACACGGCGAACGGGAGACACGCGAATGTCGGTTAACTTCGAGGATTGGGTTGCGATCTGTGAGACCAAGGCGCGGTACTGCCGGCTCATGGACACCAAGGACTGGGCGGGCTGGGCCGACTGCTTCACCGAGGATCTGGTGCTCGATTCGACGCCGGCGGGCGGCTACCGTGTCGATGGGCGCGACGAGGCGATCAGCCGCGTGCGCGGATCGATCGATCAGGCCAAGACCGCGCATCAGGTCCACAATCCCGAGATCGTCTTCGATGCCGATGGCGCTGCCGCCGAGGTGATCTGGGCGATGAACGACCGCGTGCAGATGGCCTCCGACAAGCAGAACGAAACGTACGGCGGGCACACCGGCTACGGCAATTATCACGAGCGATACGTGAAATGCGCCGACGGAAAGTGGCGGATCAAGGCCAGCCGGCTCAGCTACCTTCACTTCGACGTACACGCGCCGGGGTAAACCGGCGCGCGCATAGTCATTCAGCCGCCGTGATGGCCGCCGCCGTGCCCGCCGCCACCATGCCCGCCGCCGCCGTTGTGCGGGAAGCTGGGCATGTGCATGCCGCGGCCAGGCTGCGTGTTGCCGTGCATCTGCTGCCAGTTGCCGGTCTGGCCCGGCTGGCGGCCGAAGTGGTTGTGATCGCCGCGATGGAACCGGTGATCGTTGCCGCTGCCACGATAGTAGAAGTAGCCGTCGTTGCCCCAGTAGCCATCGTAGATCGAGCCATAATAGCCATCGTAGTAGCCATCATAGGCATAAGGCTCGCCATAGCCGATGCTGGCACCGCCATAGCCGTCGGTGACACAGCCGGAGAGCGAGAACGCCAGCGCCAGCGGAGTCGCGACGAGGAAGAGGGATCTTTTCATGATGGTCTCCATGGCGGGCGGATTGTTGTTGGGTCGGTTCGACCTTCGCCTCGCACAGCTTATCCTGGTTGAACGAACGGGCGCACAGTCTGCTCCCGTCGATGATCCAAGCGGTTGGTGCGACCATTTCGGCCGCCAGTTCAGCTGTTTGCACGGAACGCGGCGGATCGTCGGGCCGGGATAACGGGCCGGCTGCATCCTGCGCGCCGTCTTGCCCGTCGCTGCTCGGCTCAGGCGTCGATCAGCTCGGGATCGAGTTCGCCGGCGCGGTTCTGGATGAACTGGAAGCGGTGTTCGGGGTTGCGGCCCATCAGGCGGTCGACCAGATCCTTGACGCCTGCGCGCTGCTCGTGCTGCTCGGGCAGGGTCACGCGGATCAAGCCGCGCGTGGCGGGGCTCATCGTGGTTTCGCGCAATTGCCCAGGGTTCATTTCGCCCAGGCCCTTGAAGCGGCCGACGTCGACTTTCTTGCCCTTGAACTGGGTCTTCTCGAGCTCGGCGCGGTGCGCGTCGTCGCGGGCATACGCGCTGGTCGAGCCCGAAGTCAGCCGGTAGAGCGGCGGCTGCGCGAGGTAGAGGTGCCCGTCGCGCACGATCTCGGGCATTTCCTGGAAAAAGAACGTCATCAGGAGCGTCGCGATATGCGCGCCGTCGACGTCGGCGTCGGTCATGATGATGATCCGGTCGTAGCGCAGCGCTTCGGGATTGCAGTCGCGCCGGCTGCCGCAGCCGAGCGCGAGCAGCAGGTCGGCGATCTCGGTGTTGGCGCGGATCTTGTCGATGGTGGCGGATGCGACGTTGAGGATCTTGCCGCGGATCGGCAGGATCGCCTGGGTCTTGCGGTCACGCGCCTGCTTGGCGCTTCCGCCGGCGCTGTCGCCCTCGACGATGAACAGCTCGGTCTCGCCGCTGCCTTCGCCGGTGCAATCGGTGAGCTTGCCGGGGAGACGCAGCTTGCGCGCGCTGGTTGCGGTCTTGCGCTTGATCTCGCGCTCGGCCTTGCGGCGCAAGCGCTCGTCCATCTTCTCCATCGCCGCGGCGAGCAGCGCCTTGCCGCGTTCCGGGTTGTCGCCGAGGAAATGATCGAAGTGGTCGCGCACCGCGTTCTCGACGAGGCGCGCGGCGTCGGGGCTGGTCAGGCGGTCCTTGGTCTGGCTCTGGAACTGCGGATCGCGGATGAACACCGAGAGCATGACTTCGCTGCCGACGACGATGTCGTCCTGCGTGATGTCCTTAGCCTTCTTCTGGCCGACGAGTTCGCCAAACGCGCGGATGCCCTTGGTCAGAGCGGCGCGCAGGCCCTGCTCGTGCGTGCCGCCGTCCGGGGTGGGGATCGTGTTGCAGTAATAGGAGTACGCGCCGTCCGACCACAGCGGCCAGGCGATCGCCCATTCGACGCGGCCCTGCTCGTCGCCGGGGAAGTCCTGCCGCCCGGCGAAGAACTGGCTGGTGACGCATTCGCGGCTGCCGACCTGCTCGGCGAGGTGATCGGCGAGGCCGCCGGGGAACTGGAACACCGCCTCGGCAGGCACTTCTTCCGAAGCCAGCGACGCTGCGCACTTCCAGCGGATCTCGACCCCGGCGTAGAGGTACGCTTTCGAGCGGGCGAGGCGGAACAGGCGCGCCGGCTTGAACTTGGCGTCCGCTCCGAAGATCTCGGCATCGGGCACGAAGCTGACGGTCGTGCCGCGCCGGTTGGGCGCCGCGCCGATCCGCTGCAGCCCGCCGACCGGCAGCCCGCGCGCGAACTCCTGCGCGAACAGCTCCTTGTTGCGCGCGACTTCGACTCGCGTGTGGCTCGACAGTGCGTTGACCACCGAGATGCCCACGCCGTGCAAGCCGCCGCTGGTGGCATAGGCCTTGCCCGAAAACTTGCCGCCCGAGTGAAGCGTGGTCAGGATCACCTCGAGCGCGGACTTGCCCGGAAACTTGGGATGCTCGTCCACCGGAATGCCGCGGCCGTTGTCGAAGATGGTGAGGAGATTGCCCTCCTCCAGCGTCACCTCGATCCGGTTGGCATGGCCCGCGACCGCTTCGTCCATCGCATTGTCGAGCACTTCGGACGCGAGGTGATGAAGCGCGCGTTCGTCGGTACCGCCGACGTACATGCCCGGGCGGCGGCGCACGGGTTCGAGCCCTTCGAGCACCTCGATCGCCGAGCCGTCGTAAGCCTCGTCGGGGCCCGCCGCCGGGAGCTTGTCGAAAAGGCTGCCATCGTTCGCCATATGTCGGCCGTAAGCCCGCCGCGCCCGCACAAGCAAGCACTGCGCGCGCGTTATCGACCGTTGGCGGGCCTTGCGGGCGAAGCCCGGCGATCGCGGCTTCGATCGCATTTCGGCTATGGGAAATGCGGACGGCACGGTGCGTCCGGCCGAAGAAGAATCTCGCTTTTGCGCGGCACATTTGCAATTCGTGGAGGGATGACGATCCTTTTCCGGCTGGCGATCCTGTCCCTTGTCTTGTGGTGCCAGCGGGCCGAAGCCGGGGAGGTGGCTCTCACGTTCGATGACTTGCCCATTTACGGCCCGTCGCGCCCGATCGCGGATTCGGCCGCGCTCACCAGGCAATTGCTCGCCGGTCTGAAGCGGCACCGCTTTCCCGCGACCGGGTTCGTCAACGAGATCCAGCTCGCGGGCGCTGAAAGACCGGTGCGCACGGCGCTGCTGATCCGGTGGCTGGATGCGGGCATGGACCTGGGCAATCACGGCTATTCGCACCTGTCGCTGACCAACACGCCGGTGAGGGCGTACATCGCGGACGCCGCGCGGGGCGAAACGGTGACCCGCGCGCTCCTTACAAAGCGCAGGCGGAGCGAGCATTGGTATCGCTATCCCTTCCTCGAAACCGGGCCGACGCTGGCGATCCGCCGCACGTTCGAGACGTGGCTTGCCGGGCACGGATACGCGGTGGCGCCGGTCACGATGGAGAACGCCGATTGGGAGTTCGCGGACGCCTATGACGAGGCACTGGCGCGCAAGGACCAGGCGGCAGCGGCCAAAGTGCGGCAGGCCTATATCGCGTATACCGCGGCGATCGTGCCCTGGTATCGCAGGTCGTCCGTCGTCCTGTTCGGGCGGGAGATCCGCTTCGTTTTCCTGCTTCACGCGAGCCGGCTCAATGCCGACAGCGTCGACGCACTCGCCTCGATCCTGGACCACCAGCACCTTCGCGCGGTCACGCTGACGCGCGCGATGGCGGATCCCGCCTATCGGCTGAAGGACGATTATGCCGGACCGAACGGCGACGAATGGCTGACCCGCTGGGCCGGCAAGCTTCACAAGACGCTGCCTTATGGAGACCTGCCCACGATCCCCGCCGACATCATCGCCGCCGAGGCAAGAACCGATGCCGGTTCGCGGTAAGGCGAACCCGGTCGGCCGGGCGTTGTTGCATGGGCTGCTGGCAGCGGCGTTCGCGCTGTCCGGCCGCGCCGCGGCGGAGGGGTTCTGGCCCGCGAGCGTCTCGCTACCCGCTGGCACGCCCGTCAGCGAGGAGTACCGCCGGCAGTTCGGCGTGTGCGATGTCGCGGGCACCTTTCGCGGCCATCGGTCGCGCTTTACGCGCAGTTGCCGCGGCGATCCGAACCGGGTGACGGCGTTGCGGCGGCTTCCGGACGGTGCGATCGCATTCGTATCGAAGCTCGCGGTGGATTTCGACGGGTCCCGCTTTGCCTGCAGTCCGCGGCGCGGGGCAGACGATCAGTGCGAGACGTCGCTGATGCTGCCGCCGCGTGACGAGCAGGGCGACGGCACGGTGTCGGTCGATGCCGACGCGGTCCCCTACGTCGTGATCCCCGAGACGGGACCGGGCGAGACCCAAGGCGAATTCGGGCGGCTGACCGGCTTGCGGGTCGGCGACTTCGGTGTCGTGATCGCAGGTGGCCGAGTCGTCCCTGTCATCGTCGCGGACACGGGACCGTTCAGCAAGCTGGGCGAGGGCTCGATGGCGCTGCACCGCGCGCTGGGGCACGAAGTCTGCGCTCATCGCAGCAGGAGCGGCGAATGCGATCGTCTGGTCCGGTCTGTCGAGAGCATCGAGAGCGGAGTCACCACGATCCTGTATCCGGGCACCGCGCGCCACGATATGACGTCCGCCACGATCGCCGCCATCACCCGGTGCGAAGGAATGAGCCTCTGGATGAGCCGGGGCCGGCCAAGCCATTCGGACCGTCGCTGCGGACAATAATGGTCCGAAGACGCCTCTGCCCGGTGCGCGGATCTCATTTGTGTGCAATGATACTGAAAGATGCCGCGAGCCGACGCCGCGTATCGATGCCAATGCCGCCGGAATAGCCCGGACGATGGCTTGCTCCTCATAGAACCGCGCCTTCGGGCGACACCCAATTTGCACCCACAGATGTTCGGTTACGCACGAATCGCTGAAAAGATGCATGGGTTCGAAAATATATTTTGTTTCTTTTCAGTCCCTTAATTCGCTAGCTGGCGAATCAAGACGGACTCTGCCGAATACGCGCCGAGCCGATCATTCAGGAAGGTGCTCATGGCTCTAGTTCGTTTCGCTCCCCAGTCGGTTGCTGCGCTCCACTCGATCAAGATGCTCAGGACGAGCACCGCATTGAGCTCACTTCTCGCCGTCGCGGCATTCGCATCGCCAGCTTATGCGGCCAACGAATGCGGTCCGGCAACCAGCGGAGCGGTCGTCTGCACCGCAGCGGGCAACCCCTACGCAGGCGGGATCAGCTACACGCCGACCGGCAACCTGCAACTGACCACCAACAGCGATGTCGCAGCGACCGGCACGGTCAGCGTGAACGGCACGGGCACGACCCAGATCACCAACAACGGCACGATCACCACCACCGGCGCGGGCACGTCCTTCACCCCCGGCGCGCAGGGCATCTTCGCGCGCGGATCGAGCGTGTCGGTCGGCGGCACCGGCGCGATCTCGACCAGCGGCCTCAATGCGCGCGGCGTCGATGCCGCGACGAGCGGTGCGGGCGCGGTCACCGTCAACGTCGGCAACGTCACCACGACCGGCACCGGCGGCGGCGGCCCGGGCTTCTTCCCGAACAGCTCCGCGATCTTCGCCAACACCGATGCGGGCGCGATCACCGTGACCGGCGGTACGCTTCAGACCGCGGGCGACTTCGCCTCGGGCGTTCAGGCAATCTCGAACACCGGCGACATCACGATCAACACCGGCGCGATCACCACGACCGGCGCCAACGCCAATGGCGTGAGCGCACAGTCCTACACCGCGGGCACCGTGGCGGTCACGTCGACCGGCACGATCGGCACAAGCGGTCAGGCGGCCAACGGCGTCAGCGTCTATGCGCGCAACGGCACCGCGACCGCGCATGTCGCGAACGTGAATGCGACCGGCTTCAACGCCGCCGGTATCCTCGTCAATGGCGGGACAGCTGCAAATGCCAGCTTCGGGTCGGTCACGACCGCCGGATCCTTCGGGCAGGGCGTTTATGCGCAGTCGAGCGGCGATGTGACAGTGTCGGGCACCAATGTGACCACTGCGGGCACCGATGCGGCGGCTGTCTACGCTTTCTCCGACACCGGCAATGTCGCGGTCACCACCACGGGCACCGTCGCCACCACGGGCGGCAGCTCGCGCGGCATCTATGCCTATTCCAACAGCGGGAACACGGCGGTCGTCGCCAAGAACGTGACGACCACGGGTAACAACAGCGATGCGATCGTGGCCGTCGGCGCCAACGCCAGCGTCACGATCAGCGGCACCGTTTCGACGCAGGGCCATCAGGCTTATAACAACAGCAATGCCAACGCGGTCCTCGTCAAGGCGACCGATGGCGTCGCCACGGTCGTCAACAACGGCAGCGTGAGCACCGCGGGTGACAACGCCACCGCAATCCTCGCCACCGCGACGCAAGGGATCGCGATCAGCGGCAGCGGCTCGGTCGCGACGACCGGTTATCACGCGCTCGGCATCGACGCGAACAGCGCCGCCGGACCCGTCTCGGTCACCACCGGCAACATCAGCACGCACGGCGGACAATCCATCGGCCTGCGCGCTCAGGGCAATGGCGCGGTCACGGTCGTCACCGGCGCCGTGACCACCACGGGTGCGGGTGCCATCGGCGTCGAGGCCACCGGCCTCAATGCGGCGCCGCCGCCGGTCGATGACGTGCTGAGCTTTGCGGTCGCGGCGGTCGATCAACCCGCGGGCGTTTCGGTCACCACCGGCGCGGTCAAGACGTCGGGCGCTTATGCTGCCGGCGTGCTCGCGTACAGCAGCAGTGGACCGGTCACGATCAACGTCGCCAGCGTCGCCACCACCGGCCCTGGCTCGGTCGGCGTGCAGGGCCGCGGCGGCGGCGCGGTCAACATCACCACCGGCACGGCATCGTCTGCCAGCCGCGAGGCGGTTTATGCCGGCAGCTTCACCGATGCGGCGACGGTCACGCTCAATGGCGCGACCACGGGAGCGGGCGGCAACGCGGTGTTCATCGCGGCGGCAACCAGCGCGACGCTCAATCTGGGCACCGGCGGCTCGCTGACGGCGGCCGGCGGCGGCGCGGACCTGCTTGCGGGCACCACGGCGACGATCAACAACGCCGGTACGATCACCGGCGACGGCACTGCGCCGATCCTGACGGTGTTCAACGCGGCCCCGCTGACCTTCAACAACTCGGGAACGTTCACCGGCACCGTCCAGTTCGCGACCGGATCGAACGACACGGTCAACAACAGCGGCACGTACAACGCCAAGTATGACCAGAACTTCGGCACGGGCACCGACACGTTCAACAACTCGGGCACGTTCCGGGTGCTGCCCGGCTCGACCACGGCGGGCACGGTCCATCTGACCGGGCTCGAGGCGTTCAACAACTCGGGCCTTGTCGATCTGCGCAACGGCCACACCGGTGATGTGCTCAGCACGTCGAGCACCTTCAAGGGTTCGGGCGCCAGCACACTGGGCATCGATGTCAACTTCGCCAACGCCGGTTCGACCTCGTTCGCCGATCAGCTGACGGCGGCGGGCGCGATCACCGGATCGACGACGCTGGCGTTCAACCAGATCGGCGCAAACGGCGCGATCCTCAACACCGGTACGGTCTTCGCGACCGGCGGCGCCGGATCGTCGGCGACGGCATTCTCGCTGACTTCGGCATCGCAGGACGTGGGCCTGATCCGTTACGGCGTGGTCTTCAACCCGGCGAACAACACCTACAGCCTGGTCGGCACTCCGGGTGACTCGGTGTTCCGCGCGCTGAAGATCAACGAGGGCGCACAGCAGCTCTGGTACAAGTCGGCCGATACGCTCACCGCGCACCTCAGCGATCTGCGCGATGCGAAGTTCGCCGGCGCTGCTCCCGACGGCGGGCGCATCTGGGGCCAGATCTACGGCGGGGTGGTCACGCACAACAGCGCGCAGACCTTCTCGACCTTCGGCCTGACCCGCACCGTCGACCTCTCGTACCGGCAGGACGCCTACGGCGTGCAGCTGGGCGTCGATCTGGGTTCGCGCGACATGGGTTCGGGCAACTTCGTATTCGGCATCACCGGCGGCTACCTGAGTTCCGACCTCACCTTCGCGGGCTCGGCTGACCGGGTTACCTACTCGGTCGTCAACGGCGGCGCCTATGCGAGCTACGTGTCGGGCGGTCTCTTCCTGAACGTTCTGGGCAAGTACGACTACATCTGGGCGGACTCGAAGAGCCCCGCGTCCGGATACGCCGACAAGTTCCATGGCAGTAGCTATGGCGCGCAAGGCGAGGCCGGCATCCGCTTCGGTGGTGACCGCTTCTATGCCGAGCCGGTCGCGACGATCGCCTACGTCCACACCGACCTGAAGAACATCCAGGCGCTCGGCCAGACGATCGGCTTCGACAACCTCGACGGTCTTCGCGGCAAGGCGGGCCTGCGCGTCGGCAGCAAGCTCGATCTGGCTGGCGGCTCGGTCGCGGTGATCTATGCCCAGGGCAACTATGTCCACGAGTTCAAGGGCAAGGACGGCATCGACTTCACCAGCGGCGGCACGACGGTCAGCTACGACAACCAGAAGATCGGCGATTATGGCGAGGCCAAGCTCGGCATCAACATCTCGACGATCGGCGGCGTGACCGGCTTCATCGAAGGCTTCGGCGAATATGCCAAGCACGGCGATTACAAGGGCGGTGGCGGCCGCGCGGGCCTTCGCATCAAGATCTGATCGCGAATGCTCGTTCGAGCGGCTAGGGCGGCTTTCCCGAAACGGAGAGCCGCCTGATGGCCAGTATATCGAACCCCGCGCTGGGCGAGACGAGCATTTCGGTCTCGCGCGGGCTGAGCGGCTGGCTTGAGGCGAACCACGCCAGCCTCGCCTTCACGTCCTACCAGACCGGCCAGCTGTTCCTGGTCGGCGTGCTGCCCAATGGCAGTATCTCGTTCAATCAGCAGAACTTCACCCGCGCGATGGGCGTCTGCCGGGATGGGACGCGGCTCTGGGTCGGCTCGCTGTTCCAGCTGTGGCGGCTGGAAGACATGCTTGGCGCGGGCGAGATGGCCAACGGCTCGTTCGACGCGTGCTTCGTGCCGCGCGAGGCGCACACCACCGGCGACATCGACATCCACGAGATCGGCATCCTCGCCAATGGCAAGCCGGTGTTCGTCAACACCAAGTACAGCTGCCTCGCGACGATCGACCCCGTCCACAGCTTCCGCCCGCTCTGGCGGCCGGACTTCATTTCCAAGCTGGCGGGCGAGGACCGCTGCCATCTCAATGGCCTTGCCATGGCCGATGGCGTGCCCGCTTACGTCACCGCCGTCAGCCAGACCGACGTGCTCAGCGGCTGGCGCGCGCGGCGCGAGCAGGGCGGCGTGATCATCGAGGTCTCGACCGGTCGCGTCGTCACTGACGAACTGTCGATGCCGCACAGCCCGCGCCTTTCCGGCGGTAAGCTCTACGCGCTCGATTCCGGGCGCGGCCAGCTCATCGCGGTCGATCCCGAGACGGGCCGGCGCGAGGATATCGCGTTCTGCCCCGGCTTCCTGCGGGGGCTTGCCATCCACAACGGCCACGCGATCGTCACCGCCTCCAAGCCGCGCGACGGCAGCTTCAAGGAACTCGCGTTGCAGGGCGAGATCGAGAAGCGCGACGGCGAGGCATGGTGCGGCGTGTTCGTGATCAACTTGCGCCACGGCGACATCGTCGAATGGATCAAGCTCGACGGCGCGATCGCGGAGCTGTTCGATCTGGCGGTCCTGCCCGATCTGCGCTGCCCGATGTCGCTGGGCATCGGCACGCTCGAGATCGAGAATACGATCACGTTCGAGGCCGGACACCCGAATTCGGGCTTCAGCCAAGCAGACTGAGACCTCGAACAGGCGCGAAGTCGCCCCGCGCCGGTCGAATGACGCTAGAGTCCGATCTTGTCGAGCGCCGCGGCCAGTTCTTCGCTTATCGCCGCGTCGTCCTTGGGCGAGAGCCGCTTCAGCGCGGTCTGCACGCGGCTTTGCGCCACCTGGAAGGTCTTGTGCCGCACTTCGCGTGCTGCATTCGTCCGCCCCGACCGGCTTTCGCCGAGCAGCACCGACCACTTGGCCTCCTCGGCTGCCAGGATCGCGAGGGCAAGTCGCAGACCGTCGCGCTGGCCGTGCGCGTATTCGTCGGACATCGGGATCCTCTCTGCCGCGGCACGGCCATTCGCTGCACGTGCGCCGGTCAACTCGGCAAGGTCGCAGTCTGACGCAAAGCCTCGCCAAGCGCGAGCGCTGCCGATGTGGCAAGGTTCATCGAGCGAACCTGCGGCCGCATCGGAATGCGCAGCCGTGCGTCGCAGATGCCCGCTACATCAGGCGGGACGCCGGCGCTTTCCTTTCCGAACAGCAGCACATCGTCGGCCATGAAACCGAAATCGTACGCCGATTGCGTGCTTTTCGTGGTGAACAGCACCAGCCGCCCCGAACCGATGGTGGTCCGGAACGCCTCGAAGCCCGCATGACGGGCGACGGTGACATGGTCGATGTAGTCCATGGCGGTGCGGCGCACTCTGCGATCGTCCCATGCGAACCCCATCGGCTCGATCAGGTCCACGGCCGCGCCCATGCAGGCACCGAGCCGCAGGATGGCCCCGACGTTTCCGGCGATTTCGGGCTCGAACAGAGCGATACGCATCGCGGCTGATTGGCGTCGGCGAGCGCGCCATGCAACCACCAAGCTTGCGATCGCGGCGCTTCGCGCGCAATCTCGCAGCCGCTTGCAATCGGGGGAGGGGTTCGATGGCCGCTGGCGTGAAGCCGCCGATCTGGTTCTGGATCGTCGGAACGGTACTCGTTCTGTGGGAGGCGATCGGCTGCTACGCCTGCGCCGAGCAGTTCAGGCTCGGCGCGGCCGCGATGGGGCCGGTCGATGACTGGTCGCTGAGATACTACGCGGCGCTGCCCGCCTGGTACAACTGGGTCTATGCACTGGCGACCTTCGGCGGATTGCTCGGGGGGCTGGCACTGGTGCTGCGTGACCGGCGGGCCGCGACCG
>CAJCHR010000468.1 GCA_903970225.1 Actinobacteria bacterium 21-64-8
GGGCCTTCCCCTTTCATAAGCGCCCCCATCGCGCAATCATCGATCAACGCGCCGCGGATCGCGGCGATGCCCCCCGCCTCGGCCAGTGCCTTGCGGTCGACGAGCATGCAGCCGCCAGCGGCGGCCGCCGCACGGCCCGGGCGGTTCACCCGCGCGAACGGGTAGAGCATCTGGAAGAACAGCACGAACGCAGGGACGAACGCCTGCTCGGCGACGCCCGAACAGCGCAGCCGCGCCATCAGCGAGACCAGTGTCAGGTTGCGTCCCTCGGCGCGCGCGACGAGCCAGCGCAGTGTGTCGGGCGAATGCGCGATGTCGGCATCGGTCAGCCACAGGTACCTGGGCGCCGCCGCCGCCTCGACGCCTTGGGAGACCGCCCACAATTTACCCGTCCATCCAGCGGCGAGCGGCTTTCCGCTGAGCAATTCGAGCCGCGTTCCGCCGACACCGCGCGCGATGGCGGCGGTGCCGTCCGAGCTATTGTCGTCGACCAGGATGATGCGGAAGGAGCCGGGATAGTCCTGCGCCTCGAGGCTGGCGATGCTTTGCGCGATCACTTCGGCCTCGTCGCGCGCGGGGACGACAGCGACGACTTCGGGCCAGACCGCGGGCGCTGGATCGACCGCGCCGTCGCGCTCGCGCGCCAGCCAGAAGCCCGCGTTGCCGAACAGCAGCCCGATCCAGACGGCAAGCGAGAGCAGGCCGAATATGGCGGCGATCACCGGATCATCCCCGCCTTGCGCGACCAGTCGATCGCCTCGACCAGCGCCTCGCGGTAAGGCCGCGCCCGGTAGCCGAGCTCGCGCTCCGCCCTGGCGGACGAGTAGAACATGTGGTGCCGCGCCATTCTCAGCGAATCGCGGGTCAGGAACGGCTCCTTGCCGCTCACCTGCGCCCACGCTTCGGTCGCCCAGGCGAGCGGCATCAGCGGCGCGATCGGCAGCGACACGGTGGGCGGCCTGCGTCCGACGATCGCCGCGATCACCCCCAGCATCTCGCCCAGCGCCGCGTCCTGCCCGCCCAGCACATAGCGCTGGCCGATCCGGCCGTGATCCATCGCCGCCAGGTGCCCGGCCGCGACATCATCGACATGGACCAGATTGAGCCCGCTATCGACGTAAGCGGGCATCCTGCCGTTCGCCGCCTCGACGATGATCCGTCCGGTCGGCGTCGGCCGGACGTCGCGCGGGCCGATCGGGGTGGAGGGATTGACGATCACCGCGGGCAGACCCCGCTCGGCGACCATCGCCTCGACCAGCCGCTCGGCGACGACCTTGGAGCGCTTGTAAGCGCCGACCACGGTCTGCTCGGTCGCGGGCCGCGTCTCGTCGGCCGGCCCTGCCGGATCGGGCAGCAGCGTCGCGACCGAACTGGTGTAGACGATCTGGCCCACCTGTTCGGCCAGCGCCGCGCCCATCACGGTCTCGGTGATCGCACGGTTGTTGCGCACGATCTCCTCCGGATCGCGCGCCCACAGCCGGTAATCCGCAGCGACATGGTACAGCTCGCCCGCACCGCGCATCGCCTGGGCCACGGCTGTGCCATCGCGCAGATCGCCCTCGGCAACTTCCACCGGAAGATCGGCGATGTTGGTCCGGTCGCTCGACGCGCGCACCAGCACCCGCACCCGGCGCCCTCGGGCGATCAGTGCGCGTGCCACCGCCGAGCCGACGAATCCTGCAGCCCCTGTCACCAGCACCAGCGGATCGCCTGTCGCCACTTTCACTCCCACCGCATCGAAGCCGGTCGCTAGGCCAATTTGTCCGGTGTTGCAAAAAGGAGGGCGCGCTGCGTCATAACCTTTGTCACGCCCCGTCTGGAACCTGCGGCGCCAGCTTCCTACATCTGCTGCGCCGCACCATCGTTGCGGCGTCCCCCAGATTCGCTTCCCGCTACCCCGCGAAAGGCACCCGATGAAAGTCAACGCTTACGGCACGCCCAACGGCGCCACGCCGCTTGGACCTATTCAAATCGACCGGCGCGAGCCCGGACCCAAGGATATCGTCGTCGACATCGCGTTTTGCGGCGTCTGCCACTCGGACCTCCACACGGCGCGCGGTGAGTGGGACGGAACCAAGTACCCGTGCGTTCCAGGACACGAAATCATCGGCACGATCCGCACGGTCGGCGGCGAGGTCAGCAAGTTCGCCGTCGGCGAGACGGTCGGCATCGGCTGCATGGTCGGAAGCTGCGGCCATTGCGGCTCGTGCAAGGCGGGCCTCGAGAACTACTGCGAGAACGGCTGGATCGGCACGTACAACGGCGACAGTGCGGACTCGCCCGGCCACACGCAGGGCGGATATTCGCAGACGATCGTGGTGCCCGAGCACTTCGTGCTCAAGATCCGCCACTCGCATGACCAGTTGAACGCGGTCGCGCCGCTGCTCTGCGCCGGGATCACCACGTACTCGCCGCTCAAGCACTGGGGCGCGGGTCCGGGCAAGAAGGTCGGCATCGTCGGTATCGGCGGGCTGGGTCACATGGGCATCAAGCTCGCGCATGCGCTCGGCGCGCACGTCGTGGCGTTCACGACGAGCCCGTCGAAGCGTCAGGATGCGCTGGATCTGGGTGCCGACGAAGTCGTCGTCTCGCGCAACGAGGACGAGATGGCAGCGCATGTCGGCAGCTTCGACCTGATCCTCGATGCGGTGTCGGCGAGCCATGATCTCGATGCGTTCACCGCGCTGCTCCACCGTGACGGCGCATTGGTGCTGCTCGGCGTTCCCGACACGCCGCACCCGACGCCCGACTTCGGAGGCCTGGTGTTCGGCCGCAAGACCATCGCCGGATCGCTGATCGGCGGCATTCCGGAGACGCAGGAGATGCTCGATTTCTGCGCCGAGCACGGCATCGTCTCGGACATCGAGATGATCCAGATCCAGGACATCGAGACCGCCTACGACCGCATGCAGAAGAGCGATGTGCGCTACCGGTTTGTGATCGACAACGCGTCGCTGGAGAGCGCAGCGTAAACAAGATCACGCCGTTGACGGGGAGGCGGCTGACGGAGGGGGGGTCGGCTTCGCGCGCTGCCGCGATGGGGTGGTGGAGATGAACCCCCTCCGTCAGCGCCATACGCTGCCACCTCCCCGTAAGCGGGGGATCGGACGCCGCGATTTTCCTACATCGCCGCGCCATGCTACCCTGCGGGAACGCCGAACTGCGTGCCATCTGCGCCAAATCACACGGTCCGCGATCGCCATCGGCGATGATAGTGAAATTATCGAGTTTGACGGCCAGTTGAGCTCGTCGCTCCCAGCTTGCCCCCTGCCCGCCGCATCGCTAGATCGCGGCCAACTTCCCAGACCGTATTTCCGTTAAGGATCCCCGATGGCCGCCCAATACGCCTTCGTCATGAAAGGCATGACCAAAACCTTCCCCGGCGCGCCCAAGCCGGTGCTGTCGAATATCTCGCTTCAATTCTACCAGGGCTCCAAGATCGGCATCGTCGGCCCCAACGGCGCGGGCAAATCGACGCTGATCAAGATCATGGCCGGGATCGACAAGGATTTCACCGGCGAGGCTTGGCCGGGCGAGAACATCACCGTGGGTTATCTCGAGCAGGAGCCCGAGCTCGATGCCACGAAGACCGTGCTTGAGAACGTCAAGGACGGCGCGCGCGAGACCGCCGACATGGTCGAGCGGTTCAACCAGATCGGCATGGAGATGGCCGAGGAGGACGCCGACTTCGATAAGCTCGGCGCCGAGATGGCCGAACTGCAGGACAAGATCGACGCGGTCGACGGCTGGACGCTCGACAACCAGCTCGAAATCGCGATGGAAGCGTTGCGCTGCCCGCCCGGCGACTGGCCGGTCGACAAGCTCTCGGGCGGTGAGAAGCGCCGCGTCGCGTTGACGCGCCTGCTGATCCAGAAGCCGGGCATCCTGCTGCTCGACGAGCCGACCAACCACCTCGATGCCGAAAGCGTCGAATGGCTCGAGAACCACCTCAAGGAATACGCGGGCGCGGTGCTGATGATCACCCACGATCGCTATTTCCTCGACAACGTGGTCGGCTGGATCCTCGAACTCGATCGCGGCAAGTACTTCCCGTACGAAGGCAACTACTCGACCTACCTCGAGAAGAAAGCCAAGCGCATGGAGCAGGAGGACCGCGAGGAGAGCGGCCGGGCCAAGGCGCTCAAGGACGAACTCGAGTGGATCCGCCAGACGCCCGCGGCGCGCCAGACCAAGAGCAAGGCGCGCATCCGCAAGTTCGAGCAGCTTCAGGAAGCGCAATCCGGCCGCAAGCCCGGCAAGGCGCAGATCGTCATCCAGGTGCCTGAGCGGCTCGGCGGCAAGGTCATCGAGGTCAAGAACCTGTCGAAGGCCTACGGCGACAAGCTGTTGTTCGAGAACCTGAACTTCATCCTGCCGCCGGGCGGGATCGTCGGCGTGATCGGACCGAACGGCGCGGGCAAGTCGACGCTGTTCAAGATGCTGACCGGCAAGGAAAAGCCCGACACCGGCGAGATCGACATCGGCTCGACCGTGCACCTGGGCTTCGTCGACCAGAGCCGCGACCACCTCGATCCCAAGCACAACGTGTGGGAGGAGATCTCCGAGGGTCACGATTACATGACCGTCAACAAGTTCGAGATGTCGACGCGGGCTTACGTCGGCGCGTTCAACTTCAAGGGCGCGGACCAGCAGAAGAACGTCGGCAAGCTATCAGGCGGCGAGCGCAACCGCGTGCACATGGCCAAGATGCTCAAGCTCGGCGGCAACGTGCTGTTGCTCGACGAGCCGACCAACGATCTCGACGTCGAGACACTAGGCGCGCTGGAAGAAGCGATCGAGAACTTCGCGGGCTGCGCGGTGGTGATCAGCCATGACCGCTTCTTCCTCGATCGCCTCGCCACGCACATCCTCGCTTTCGAGGGCAACAGCCACGTCGAATGGTTCGAGGGCAACTTCGGGGCTTACGAGGAAGACAAGCGCCGCCGCTTGGGCGATGCGGCCGACCGGCCGACCAAGCTCGCGTATAAGAAGCTGTCGCGGTGAGGCGTTCGGATTGATGCCATTCGAGTCCGTTTTATCTCCATCGCGAGCCGATCGACCGTCACGGCTCACGCTTAAAGTTGTCAGCAAAATGCCCATGAACATGAATGGAAACCAATAATCCGGTTCAGTGGTTCTACACTGACGATAAGGCATTGGGTAACGACAGGGCAGTCGCTATCGTCTGCCACAGACCGGAGGATCAAATGGGCAAGAGCTTAAAATCAGCCAGCCTCGCCGCGCTTGCCGTCGCCATGGCGACTGTTTCGCTGCCGGCGATGGCACAGGACCAGGATCACGATCATCGTGGCGGCGGCGATCGCGGATCGCAACAGCAGGGTGATGGACATCGCGGCGGAGGCGATCGCGGACCGCAAGGTGAGGACCATCGCGGAAACGGTGGCGGCAACGGGGGCGGCCAGCGCCAATCACCGCCGCCGACAGCACAGGTTCACGTAAATCAGGGACCGGCCGGACAGCCCGGCGGCCCACAGCAAGGTCGTCGTGGTCCCGAGGCCGGCGGTCAACCGCAGGGCCAACAGTTCGAGGGACGTCGCGGTCCCGGGGCGGGTGGTTCGCAGCAGGGCCAATGGGACGGACATCGCGGTCCTGGCGGGCCGCAGCAGGCGCAGCAGCCTAACGGACAAAACCCCTGGGCAAACCGGGGCGGGGATGACCGCCGCGGAGGACCTGGCGGTCCGGGCCGGGATGGTAGAGGTCCTGATGGCAGAGGTCCCGACGGTCGTGGTCCAGATGGCCGCGGCCCTGGTGGCCGGGGTGACGATCAGGCGCGGCGCGCGTGGGAAGCGCAGCAGCATCAGCCCGGCGGTCCATATCACGGACAGGGTCGGGACCACTACGGTTACCAAGGCCAGCGTCCGGGCCAGAACTGGAGCCGAGACTGGCGTCATGACAATCGGTACGACTGGAACCGCTATCGCAACGGCAATCGCGACAGCTACCGGCTCAGCCGCTACAATTCGCCTTACCGCAACTGGGGCTATCGCCGCCTGAACGTCGGGTTCTTCCTGCAGCCGCTGTTCTACAGCAACAGCTATTGGATAGGCGACCCCTATGACTACCGTCTGCCGCCGGCGTATGGCCCCTATCGCTGGGTGCGCTATTACAATGACGCGCTGCTGGTGAACATCTACAACGGCGAAGTCGTCGATACGGTTTACGATATTTTCTGGTGAACTAACGGAAGGGCCCTGCTCATCATGAGCGGGGCTCCTCTGGCTCGACGAAGGAACCGGACAAGGTGGCGTCGATAAAGCCGCAATTTCCGGATCAGGCCGCTTTGGCGCGCATCGGTGCGGTGGTCCGCGATAGGCTCGCGGCGGACCCGGCGGTTTATCGTATCCCGGTCGAGGCGGCGGAAATGTTCGCGGTCGGACAATTCCTCGCCGCCGATGAATGCGCGCACCTGATCGCCGAGATCGACCGCGTCGCCAAACCATCGGACATCTACCATTCGATCGAGCAGGCGCAGTTCCGCACCAGTTATTCGGGCGATCTGAACGCACACGACAGCTTCGTCAGGATGATCGAGCGGCGGCTGGGTGACCTGACCGGGATCGACCTGTCATGGGGCGAGACGGTACAGGGGCAGCGGTATACCCCCGGGCAGGAGTTTCGCGGGCACTACGACTGGTTCGATGTCGATGCGGATTACTGGAAGCACGAAGATGCAAGCGGAGGGCAGCGATCCTGGACCGCGATGGTCTACCTCAACGATGTCGAAGAAGGCGGCGCCACCGAGTTTACGCGGCTGAATCTCACGATCGAGCCGCAGGCTGGTGCGCTTCTGCTGTGGAACAATGCCCTCGCGGACGGCCGTCCCAACCAAGAGGTGCTTCACGCCGCGCTGCCGGTGATCAAGGGCGTCAAATACATCGTCACCAAGTGGTTCCGCGCCCGCCGCTGGACCTGAAGGCTAGTCGAGAGGCGCCGTGGGATGCGTCTCGTTCACGTGCCGATCGGCCTTGCGGATGGCTATCGCGACTTCGATCACCCGATCGACGCGGCGCTGCAGCCTGATGATTTCGAGCTGCGTGCGCAAGTTCACCTCGTAATCGTGCCGCGCGGTTATCCGGTCTTTCTGCGATTGTCGGTTCTGGCTCATCATGATCACCGGCGCCTGCAGCGCCGCGATCGTCGAGAGGATCAGATTGAGGAAGATGAACGGATAGGCGTCGAACGGGTGAATGCCGAAGAATTCGAGAACCCGGCCGTTGAGCAGCATCCAGAACACCAGGATAATGGTGAAAAAGATGATGAACCCCCAGCTGCCGCCGACCGCGGCGACCCGGTCGGCCAGCCGATCGGGAAACTTGGCGTGGAGCGAAGCTTCCTCGTCGGCATTGAGGCCGACCAGCACGCCCGAAGCGATGCGCTGGAGCACTTCCTGCTCCTCGGAATCGAGCTCCTCGTACTTACGCCCGATCAGGTCTTCGGCAAGGCGTTCAGGCGTTTTCGGCGTGTCGCGCATCGAGCGCCTCCGAGATCAGCTTGCGGGTGTTTTCGATCCCGTAAAGCGCGATGAAACTGCCCATGCGCGGGCCCTGGGCTGAGCCGAGCAGTGTTTCGTACAGCGCCTTGAACCAGTCGCGTAACTGCTCGAAGCCGAAGTCGGGGTTCTTGCCGATCTCGTAGATCAGGTTCTGCAGCACTTCGGCGCTCGCCGTTTCGCCGATGGCGGCAAGCGCCCTGTCGAGTGCGGCAAGCGCCTCGCCTTCGGCAAGCGTTGGATGCCTTCGCACGAGGTGGGGTGCGACGAAATCGCGATTGTACGCGATCGCACTGTCGACCAGCCGATCGAGCGCCGGGTGCGCGGCCGGATCGGCGTTCACGACGTAATTGGCAAGATAAGACCAGACCTGCTCGCGCGTCGCGCCCGCACCGAGTACGCCGACGAGGTTGAGCAACAGGCCATAAGTCACCGGAAGGCTGTCCCCGGCCCCCGCACCATCGCTATTGGTGCGAAGCAGATGCCATACCGGGTTGCCGAGTTGCTGCTCAACCGGCTGCGAGGGCAGCTTCTCACGGAACTGCCAGTACTCGTCGACCGCGCGGGGGATCACGCCCTTGTGAAGCTGCTTGGCGCTCTTGGGCTCACGGAAGAGATAGAAACCCAGGCTCTCCTCGCTGCCGTATGTCAGCCATTCATCGATGGTGAGGCCATTGCCCTTGGACTTCGAGATCTTTTCGCCGTTTTCATCGAGGAACAGTTCGTAGATCATGCCCTCGGGACGGCGTCCGCCCAGGATCTGCGCGATCTTGCCCGATTGCGTGACGCTGTCGGTCAGGTCCTTGCCGCACATCTCGTAATCGACGCCGAGCGCGACCCAGCGCATCGCCCAGTCGACCTTCCATTGCAGCTTGGCCTTGCCGCCAAGGATCGATTGCTCGACCGTTTCGCCAAGATCCTCGAACCGGATGATCCCCGCCTCGGCGTCTACCACCTCGACCGGCACCTGCAGCACCTGGCCGGTCTGGGCCGAGATCGGCAGTACCGGAGAATACGTCCGCCGCCGCTCTTCGCGCAGGGTCGGAAGCATCACGCCCATGATCGCCTCGAAGTGGCGCAGGACATTCAGCAGCGCGCCGTCGAACCCGCCGGAATTGTAGCGCTCGCTCGACGAGACGAACTCGTACTCGAACCCAAACCGATCGAGGAACGCCCGCAACATCGCGTTGTTGTGCGCGGCAAAGCTGTGAGCGCTGCCGAACGGGTCGGGAATGCGGCTCAGCGGATGTCCGATGTGCGCGGCGAGCAGTCCCTGGTTGGGCAAGTTGTCGGGCACCTTGCGCAGCCCGTCCATGTCGTCGCTGAACGCGACCAGTCGTGTCGGCGCGCCGCCCGTCAGCACCTCGTACGCGCGCCGGACGAGCGTGGTGCGCAGCACCTCCTGGAACGTGCCGATATGCGGCAAACCCGACGGACCGTATCCGGTCTCGAACAGCACCGGCGAACCCGCCTTGCCTTGCGGAAACCGCTTCACCAGTTTGCGCGCTTCTTCGAATGGCCAGGCTTTGGACACACGGGCGGCATCGGTGAGTGCTGGATCGATCATGGCGGGCACGCTTTCGCCACTTTGTCGCGGTTACGCAAGCTCTGCGCTCGTACCACGGGGAACAGACCTGTTCGATCGAGGTTCAGCACGGTTCGGCCAGAGAAGTGCCCTGACCCATACCGGTCCAGGGCGGATCGCGGGCACCATTTGCAAGCTATTTGGAGAAATCTCGCGTGAAATATTTGAAGGCATTGCAGGACCAGCTCGACCTGATGACCAAGGGACTGGTCCAGTCGCTGCCGTCATTTCTGATCGCGCTGATCCTGATCGTGATCACCTGGCGGGTCGCGCGCTTCGCGACCGGTATCGCCGATCGCTTCACCCGCAAAACCAGCCTGCGCAAAGATCTTCAGCAGCTGATCGAGACGGTGGCGCGGTTGCTGATCTGGATCTTCGGGCTGCTCATAGCTGCAAGCATGGTGGTGCCGGGACTGACCCCTGCGAGCCTGTTCGCCGGGCTTGGCGTCGGCGCGGTCGCGATCGGCTTCGCGTTTCAGGATATCTTCCAGAACTTCCTGGCGGGCGTGCTGATCATGATCCGCGAGAAGATGCGGATCGGCGACACCATCGAGTGTCAGAACATCACGGGCAAGGTCGAGCGGATCACACTTCGCGAAACCCACATCCGCCAGCTGTCGAACGAGCTGACGATCGTGCCCAACTCGATGCTTTTCAAGAACCCGGTCAAAGTGCTGACCGACCAGAACATGCGCCGCGACGAGATCAAGATCGGTATCGGGTACGTTCCTGCCCCCGATATCGAGAAGACGATCGATGCGATCCGCGAGGCGGTCGCGGCGACGCCTCACGTCAGCGACGACAAGCCGGTTGCCGTGGTCATGCGCGAGTTCGCGGAAGGAACGATCAGCTTGCTTGTCCAATGGTGGACGCCCTCGCTGGAGCACGACATGAAGCTGACGCGGCATGACGTGATGCTCTCCATCCGCCGCGCAATCGATGCGGCGGAGCTGGCAATTCCGCCCGGAGGCCCTGGGCATATGATCGTGGACTCGCTGCCATCGCTCGTTCTGGAAACAGGCTCGGCGGATGACCCGCCCGTTCCATTTCAGGATGAGTCTGGCACCTAGGATCCGCTTAGTGCCAATCGTAGGCGAGCGGTGCTTCACGGAATGCAAAGCGATCGAGGTGCTTCGAGACCACATCCTTCAACCGTTCGACCGTGGCGGCATCTTCGCCACTTATGCTCACCGCGATCGCATCCGCATCGGGATCAAGCAGCGCGATCGCATCTGGGAAGCGGATCGTCGCACGGTCGCCCTCAAACGCCACGTCGAGCTTGTGCGACCAGTGCTGCCCGAGTTGACGGACATATTTGCCGCCATTGAGAGTCGGGACGATGGCTTGAACGGTAGTCATGAGGGCAATCCTTTGTGAGATGCGCGTTAAGATATATCTGAGCGCATCATTTTCAAGCCCATCCCTCGCAATCTGTAAGCGGATGCCACCTGCCGTTTGCGTCTGAGCCGGGACCCGGATTATCCTGCCGGCAATGACCCCGCCCCCCCTGCCCGCGCTACACGCCAGCCACGCCGGATGCTGGCTGCTCGAACGCGACGGAACCGTTCGCGCGATCGGGAAAGGCGATGCGATCATGAACGCCGCCGATACCCCGGTATTGCTGCTCAACGCACCGCTGGTGGCGACGCGGCTTGGCTATCCCGATCTGTCGGGCCTCGACCTGCTCGAGCTGTTTGCTTTCGTGCATCCCGCGCGGTTTCTCGTACCGACGCCCGCGGGCCTTGCGCGTGCGCTGAGTTTGACGCCGCCCGCTTCTGATGATGCCGTTCCCGGACTGCTCCGTGAGGCGGCGCGGGCGCTGATGTCGGTCTGCGAAACGCCCGGGTGGACGGAGCGTGAGGGCGCATGGTCGGTATTGCAATCGCTGGCAAAGCTGCGCTGGCCCTGGGCGCCGCTGCTTGCACCGCACATCGCGCGGCCTGAACGCCACGAGCGGTGGCTGTTCTCGCGGTTGCCGGAATGGGACGAAGCTCCGGACCGGCCGCAGCCCCGGCAGATCGTGCTCGACGAGGCTCAGGTCCTCTCGCGTCTTTCCGACCTTACCGGTGCGCAGGCCGAGCAGCGCGAGGGCCAGCGCGCTTATGCGGCCGAGGCCGCGCACGTCTTTGCGCCGCGACGCAGGCAGGGCGAACCGCATGTCGTGCTCGCGCAAGCAGGAACGGGCATCGGCAAGACGCTGGGTTATCTCGCTCCTGCCGCCGAATGGGCGAAGGAAGCCGGCGGCACGGTCTGGGTGTCGACCTTCACCAAGGCACTGCAACGCCAGCTCAGGCGGGAAAGCGGTCGCGCCTGGCCGCCGCAGCGCGACGATGGCAGTCAGCCGGTGGTCGTGCGCAAGGGCCGGGAGAACTACTTGTGCCTGCTCAATCTCGAGGACGCGCTGCAGGGCGGATTTGGCGGGCGCGCCGCAATCCTCGCGCAGCTGATCGCGCGCTGGGCGTCCTATACACGCGACGGTGACATGATCGGCGGCGATCTGCCGGGTTGGCTGGGCACGCTGTTTCGCCAGCGCGGCGTCACCTCGCTCACGGATCGACGCGGCGAGTGCATTTATGCGGGCTGCCCGCACTACCGCAAATGCTTCATCGAGCGCGCCACGCGGGCCTCGGCGCAAGCCGATCTGGTGATCGCCAATCACGCGCTGGTCATGGTCAATGCCGCGCGGGGACGCGATCTCGCTTCACGCCCGACGCGGATCATCTTCGACGAGGGGCACCATGTATTCGATGCGGCCGATTCGACTTTTGCCGCCGCGCTGAGCGGGGCGGAGACGATCGAACTGCGCCGCTGGGTGATTGGTCCCGAGCGTGGATCCAAAGGCCGCCGTCGGGGTCTTGCCGCTCGGCTCGCCGATCTTGCGAGCTATGACGAGGCGGGCGGCAAGGCGGTTGCCGCCGCGTGCCACGCGGCAGAGGCTTTGCCCGGCGATGGCTGGCTCCAACGGATCAACGATGGCGCGCCCTCGGGTCCACTCGAAGAGCTGTTCGCTGCGGTCCGGGCTGTGGTTTACGCGCGCGACGAGAGCGGCGGACAGGAGGCGGGCTATGGGCTGGAAACCGAAGCCGCAGCGCTCGATGGCGCCATCGTCGAGCGTGCGCAGGAAGCCGGCGCTGCGCTTGCCGAATTGCGCCAGCCGTTGATCCGACTGGGGCTGCGGATCGAGGCACTGCTCGCCGAGCCGCCCGACTGGCTCGATGCGCAAGGTCGCGCGCGGATCGAAGGAGCGCGCCATGCGCTGGCCTGGCGGATCGATCTGCTAGCCGCATGGGAAGCGTTGCTTCAACGGCTCGGCGGGCCGGCCGATCCCGAATTCGTCGATTGGCTCGCGATCGACCGCGCCGAGGCGCGCGAATACGATGTCGGCATTCATCGCCGTTGGCTCGATCCGATGAAGCCCTTCGCGAAAGTGGTGCTCGAGCCCGCGCACGGAGCGATGCTGACGTCGGCAACGCTGCGCGACGGCGAGAGCTGGGACGAGGCGGTCGGACGCAGCGGGGCGCCGCAGATCGGCATCGTCCCGCGCCTCTCCGCGTTCGAGAGCCCATTCGATTACGCGTCGCAAGCCGAAGTCCTGATCGTCACCGACGTGCCGCGCGGCGATGTTTCGGCGCTTGCCGGCGCTTATGGACGACTGATCGAGGCGGCCGGCGGCGGCGCGCTGGGTCTGTTCACCGCGATCCGGCGGCTCCGCGCCGTGCACGGACGGATCGCCGATCGGCTCGCGCGCGCAGGCTTGCCGCTGTTCGCGCAGCACGTCGATCCGATCGATACGGGCACGCTCGTCGATATCTTCCGCGACGATCCGCGCGCCTCGCTGCTCGGCACCGATGCCTTGCGCGACGGGGTCGACGTACCCGGGCATTCGCTGCGGCTGGTGATCCTGGAGCAGGTCCCCTGGCCCCGGCCGACGATCCTTCACCGCGCGCGCCGTGCGGTCGGTGGCGGATCTTCGCACGACGATCGCATCATCCGTGCCCGGCTCGCGCAGGCGTTTGGGCGCCTGATCCGCAGCAAGGAAGATCGCGGACATTTCGTCGTGCTGAGTTCTGCCTTTCCGTCGCGGCTGCTCAGTGCCTTTCCTGCGGGCACGCCGATCAGCAGGGTCTCGCTCGAGGAGGCTTTACAACGCGTGGCTGGCGATGCTTTGGCCAAAAGCGTTCTGGATGGCGCTCCGTCTATGCCAGACCTGACCCGGGGCTCCGCCGAATGAAGACCATCGGCCTGTTTCGCCATGCCAAATCCGATTGGCACGATGCGAGAGCGCGCGATTTCGATCGGCCGCTGAACCAACGTGGCCGGATCGGGGCGGCGCTCATGGGTGTGCATATCCGAGAGGAGGGCACGCGCTGGGACCGGGTGATCGCCTCCCCCGCGGCCCGGGTTACGGAAACGATCGAGTGCGCGGCGCAAGCTGCGCACTCGCGCATCCCGATCAACTGGGACCGGCGCATATATCTCGCGAGTTCGGCGACGCTGCTCGACTTGCTCCGCGAGCAGGACGGCGAATTGCGCTCGATCCTGATGATCGGACACAATCCGGGCCTCGAAGACCTGATCTTCGATCTGGTGCCCGATGACGGCTCAAGCCCTTTGCGCGAAACGGTGGAGGCGAAATTTCCCACGGCGACTTTCGCGATCCTCGAAGCGGATGTCGAACGTTGGCGCGATCTCGAAGACGGCACCGCGCGGATCGTTCATCTCACCCGCCCCCGGGATCTCGACCCCAGGCTGGGTCCGCAGTCCGCCTGATCAGGCCGCGTCCAGCGCCGCAGCCAGACGCGCGCGGATCCACGCAAGGTCCGCATCGGGCGATCGCGCCGATTCGCGCACCGCCTTGCCCGCCGCGCGCTTGCCGGTGAGAAGCTGCCTTGCGCCGCGCAAAGTATAGCCTTCGCGGTGGACCATGCGATCGATCTGGCCGAGCAGCGCGATATCCTCGGTGCGGTAATAGCGCCTGCCCCCGCTGCGCTTTACTGGCCGAAGCATCGGGAACTGCTGCTCCCAATAGCGCAGCACGTGCTGCGGAATGCCAAGCGCCTTAGTCACCTCGCCTATCGTGCGCAGTGCGTCCGGCGCCTTGCCGTCATCGAACACGACTCCATCCGGCGGCCGGGTCACTCGCTGGTGACGCGCTGCTTCAGGATCTGGCTCGATCGGAACGTCAGCACCCGGCGCGGGGTGATCGGCACCTCGATCCCGGTCTTCGGATTGCGCCCTACGCGTTCGCCCTTGTCGCGAAGCAGGAACGTGCCGAAGCCTGAGATCTTCACGTTCTCACCACGCCCGAGCGCTTCGCACATCAGGTCCAGAATCGACTCGACCATTTCGAGCGATTCGGCGCGCGATAGCCCCAAATTTCGATGCAGCGCGTCGGCAATCGCCGCGCGAGTAAGCGTCTCGACGGAGCGCATAAGCTCCTAATCCCCCTGATCAATCCCCGAAACTTCAGTAATATGAAATTGTACGGCGAACGCAACGGTATGCGACGTGATCAGGCCATCATTTGCGAAAAAATACTGAAGCGCAGTTGAGGTTTACATTCGGACCAAGCTGGCGCCCCAGGCAAAGCCCCCGCCCATCGCCTCAAGCAGCACCAGATCGCCCTGCTTGATCCGCCCGTCGCGCACCGCGACGTCGAGTGCCAGCGGGACCGAAGCCGCCGATGTGTTGGCATGATCGGCCACGGTTATGATCACCTTTTCGGGAGACATGCCGAGCTTCTTCGCGGTCGCATCGAGGATGCGGGCATTGGCCTGATGCGGGACCAGCCAGTCGATCTGCTCGATCGTGACACCGGCATCGACGAGCACTTCCTTGAGTATCTCGCTGAGATTGACCACCGCGTGGCGGAACACCTCGCGGCCCTTCATCCTGAGCTTGCCGACCGTGCCCGTGGTAGAGGGTCCGCCATCGACGAACAGCAACTGGTTGTGCGCACCGTCGGCACGCAGCTTCGTCGCGAGCAATCCGCGCGGCGCGTCGCCGGCTTCCTCACGCGCCTCGAGCACCACCGCGCCCGCGCCGTCACCAAACAGCACGCAAGTCGTGCGGTCTTCCCAGTCCATCAGCCGGCTGAACGTTTCCGCACCGATCACCAGCGCCCGCTTTGCCATGCCGGAGCGGAGCATCGAGTCGGCAACGCCGAGCGCGTAGAGAAACCCCGAGCACACCGCGGC
>CAJCHR010000469.1 GCA_903970225.1 Actinobacteria bacterium 21-64-8
ACCGCCTACGGCTGTGCAATGCTCGCGGGGCATCGAGGCGCCGCGCCCGCGGCAACCGCCGAGTTCGCGCCGCGCGTGGGGGAGGAGACACGCCGCGAGTGGCAGCGCGTCTACGCGGAAACCGTGGTTCGTGCGCTGCCCTGACAATTCGCCGGGCCGCACGGCAGCGCGCGGGCTTCGACAGGCTCAGCCTGAGCGGATGTGGGAACATACCCGATGGTGGCGGCAAGGCACGGATTGGGGAGACACTCGCTCAGCCTGAGGAGAACGGAAAAACGCCCGCTCAGGCTGAGCTTGTCGAAGCCCGCGCGCCGCGCCTACCGGATCAGGCCGCGGCCTTCATCATGTCCGCCAGCTTGATCTGCACGAGCATCGAGAGTTCGTCGTAGACCACCCATTCGTCGATGATCTTGCCATCGCGGATGTGGAAGTGGGTGACGCCCATCACGAACAGGTGATGGCCGCTCGGCGCGCCGAGCGAGCCGTAGCCGGTGTGGTGACCGTCCAAGACCCAGCGCACCGCGTACTTGGTGCCGCCTTCCTCGCTCTCGTTCGAGCAGATGTGCTGCGGCACGAACGCGCAGTCCGGCATCAGGCCGACGAGGCGCAGCGTCTGCTGGAGCACCGCGGCGACCCCGTAAAGCTCGCGCATCAAGGGGCCGTGCCACTGGCAGTTCGGTGCGTAGATCTCGTGGATCTTGCCGAACATCCGCAGGTTGTAGATGTGATGCAGCCAGCGCAGCAGCTCGGCCTCGCCCTCGGTGTGCGCGATCGAGACGTCCGCCACGGTCTCGGGCGGATACTGGCCCAGCAGCCGGCGGTTTTCCTTGATGTCGACCACCGTGTCGCCGGTCTCGAACTTCTTGCGCGCGATCGTCTCGGCATAGCCATGCGGATCGATGCCGAGCTGAACCAGCTGGGCCATGTTGTCGCGCACGATCCATTCCTTGTAGATCCGGTTCTCCAGGATCATGCATTCGGCCACGGTGCGCGTGCAGAATGTGCGGCCGGTCGGCTTGCCCATCGCGCCGAACTCGGTGTGGCGGCCCAGTCCGTGAGTCATGTGGCTGGTGTAGAAGCCGTCGACATCGTTCCCGCGCCACAGCACCTGCAGCGCCATTCCCCGGCGATCGGGGAACTCGACCAGCCGCTGGATGGTGTCGCGGATGTGAGTCTCACGGTCGTACATCGTGCCGAGCGTGGTGTAGGCGACGCAGTTGTGGGTGTAGTGCGAGTAGATCAGGCCGACGTCGCGCTCGTCCCAGATCTTGTGCGTGCAGCGCACGATGTAGTCGACGATATCGGTGTAGATGTCGTCGAAGCCGGTCATGCTCTGCACGCGCGCACGATCGGTCGGCACGAGCTGGGTGAAGTCGCGGCGCTCGACCTGCAGGACCACGCCGGGCGCAGTGCTCGCGGGCTCGGCCGCCTTGACGTTCTTCGGTGTCGACTCGGTCATACGTCCTCCAGTGAATTCATCGTCGAGTTAAAATTTCTGATCGTCCACCCGCGCCAGCCATGCCGCGACCGCGCGCGCGCAGGCCTCGGGCGCTTCGAGCAGCGCGAAGTGACCTGCCCCGGGTATCAGGACGAGCGCGGCGCCGGGGATGGCATCGGCCATCGCGCGCTGGATCGCCGGTGGGTTGATCGCGTCTTCTCCGCCGCCGAGCACGAGCACGGGCATCGCCAGCGCGGGCAGGCGCGGCCGGCTGTCGGCACGCGACAGCGCCAGCTCGGTCTGGCGAGCCAGCGTGCCCGGCGCGCAGGCGTCGGCCATCGCCGCGATGCGATCTTGCAGGGCGGTATCCTCCCGCCGCGCAGCACCGACATAGGTCGGCCACAAGACCTCCCGGACGTGCTCGCCCGGCGCGGACACCGCGGCGGCTGCTTCCCGGCGCGCGGCGTGCTGCTCCGCAGGGATCGGATGCGCATTGGCGCCCAGCAGAGCGAGCCCCGCGACGCGATCGGGGGCCCGGGCCGCGACCTCCAGCGCAACGATCCCGCCCAGTGAAAAGCCGAGCAGCGCAAACCGCGGCGGCGCTATATCGAGCAGCCGTTCCGCGGCGTCAGCAGTCGAAGAGAACCCGCTCAGGTCGACAACGGTCGCGACGCGCGGCGCCAGGTACGCAAGCATCGGTTCGAACACGCCGACATCGCACAACGTGCCCGGCACCAGCAGCAAAGGCACGGCCATCGGCGTCTTGGTATCCCTGCCGCTCATGCGCGTTCAGCCATGTTCCTTCGATGCACGGGCTTGCACTCGTTATGGCGATGTCTTATCACTCCTGCATTCGAATGCAAAGTAGTCGAAGTGGAGTTTCTTCGTGACGCAATGGACTCAGGACGCGATGGCCGCGCGGCTCGTGCGCTATGCCGACCTCGTGCCCTGCCGCACCGCCTTTCTCGACACCAAGACGCCAGGATCGACCGAGAAGGAGAACTTCACGATCATCGGTGCGGGCGTCTCTGAAAGCGCCGACCAGCACGTCCACATCACCGAGATGCATGGCTTCAACATCGGCGCGGCGCGTCAGCCGTTCGGCTGCGTCAACTCGCAGCACAGCCATGACACGGCCGAAGTGTTCGTGGTCCATTCGGGCCACTGGCGCCTGCCGTTCGGCCCGAACAAGGAGGACGGCGCGATCGACATCGGTCCCGGCGACGTCTGCTCGGTCCCGATCCACATGTTCCGCGGCTTCGAGAAGCTGGACGAGGGCACCGGCTTCCTGTTCACCGTGCTGGGCGAGGACGATCCCGGCCAGGTGACATGGGCGCCGGCGGTGTTCGATGCGGCCGCCGATCACGGCCTCAAGCTCGCCAAGGGCGGCCGGCTGATCGACACGTCGCAGGGCGATTATCAGCTCAAGGATGTCGAGTTGCAGGAC
>CAJCHR010000470.1 GCA_903970225.1 Actinobacteria bacterium 21-64-8
CCGCCGCGCGTCATCGCATCCGCGGCGGTGTGCACCGTTAGCACGCTGCCCAAGTGGAATTGCGAGTTCACCACGATCTCGGGCGGCGGCGTCCAGCGCAGACGGTCGAGCTCCTCCTCGATGAGCTCGCGGCGGAAGCCGAGCGCGAGCACGACTTCGTTAACGCCCGCCCGACGAAGCAGAATGAGGTGCCGCTCGAGGAGGCTCGCGCCGCCAAACCGCAGCAGGCATTTCGGCAATTGCCGGTCCCCCGGTTGCTCGAGTCGCAGTCCGCGTCCGGCGGCGAGAATGATTGCGCGCATCGTGGCCTTTCAAATGGCGAATTCAATGACACCGCTGAAACTGCGAGGTGGGCTCATCGCGGCGCCGCGCGCACCGCGCTCGCGCCCGCCCTCTCTGACAGATGCAGGTACAGCAGACCGGGAAGCCCCAGGAGCAGCTCGCGCGCGCGCTTGGCGAGCGACAGCGCAAGCGCGGCCTCCGCCGGCAGCCCCAGCATCGGGCCGAGCAGGACGTACGCCGCCTCCTGCACCCCGATCGCGCCCGGAATCGCGAAGGCGACGCTGCGCAGCGTGAAAATCAGGCTCTCGATCACCAGCACATGGAGCAGCGGCAGTTCGATCCCCATCAGCCGCAGCGCAACCCATGCGCCCGAGGCAGACGCGACCCACGCCGCCAGATTGCACGCGAGCGAGGTGAGCACGCGGGGCCGGTCGGCATAAATGCGCGCCAGCTCCTCGCGAATGCCGCTGACTCCCGCGCCAGCGACTCCGACTTTCGACAGCATCGCGACGCCGAAGCCCAGCGCCCAGCGCTGCGCCACGAGTATGCCGCCGACCAGCAGCACCAGCACTCCGGTGCCGAGCAGGATCGGCCAGAGCAGGTCGGCACCCTGAACATGCTCGCGCAGCAGCACGAAGCCGCCGATGCCGAACAGGGTGAACACCACTTGCGAAGCCATCTCTGTGGTCAGGTCGACCAGCATCGAGGCGTTGATCAGCGCTCCCGGAAACCCGCGCGCGATCAATGTCCGTGCGCCGAGCACCAGCCCGCCAAGCTGCGAGAAGGGCAGGAAGTCCGAAGCTCCCTCGCGCACCAGCCGCGCCCAGGTGAACGCGGCAAGGTGGCGTCCAGGCGCGAGCGGCGGTGCGGCCGTGACCCATGCGGCGCCGAGCGGGACGGCTGCTGCTATGGAGTACACCCAATATGCGACGAACCCTTGCGGCCCAAGCCGCGCCATCACCTCGGCCACGGGCTGCAGGCCCGTGCGGCCAAGCAACCACAGCGTGACGGCAAGACCCGCGAACGTCGCGATGAAGAACAGCCAGCGCATGAATCAGTCGGCTGTGATCTCTGGTCGAATGATCATCGAAACGCCCTCAAAGATCCCCGAACCGCACGAGCTCAACCCCATCGCGCATCACGATCTCGCGCGCAACCGGATCGGTGAGCGCGGCGAGTTCGTCCTCGTAGGCATATCCCGGGGTATGGCCCGGCCAGTCGTCGCGCGTAGCCGGGTGGAGATAGATCTCGCTAAGCCCGAGCGGAAGCCGTTCGACGATCGCGCGCAGCCGCCCGGTGTTCATCGCGCCGCTCCAGGCGAGCCCGAACACCTGATCGGGCACCGCCAGCCCCGCGCGGCGCAGCCGCCAGCGCATCAGGCGCGCCCACGGTGCCGCGGGATCGCGGCGCGACGGACTTTCGGGCTCGATCAGGCGCAGAAGCCAGTTCGGCTCGATCGGCGCGCGTACCGCTCTCATGCCGTGGTTGCGGCCTGCCGCAAGAACAGCTGAGGCGATCACCGGGTGGAGATGAAAATGCTTGTGCGCGTTGACGTGATCGAGCGTCAGCCCCGTCGCAGCGAACATCGCGAACTGCGCCTCGACTTCGGCGAAAAGCTGGCGGCGTACGTCGGGCAGAAATGCCATCGCGAACGCGGAGCGGACCATATCGGTGCGGAAGTGACCCGTCCCGTCGATCAGATCGGGCACGTCGCGAGGCGGCAGGGCAGGGCGCCCCTCGACCAGTACGAGGTGGAGGCCCACGCCCAGGCCTGGCATCGTTTTGGCGCGATCGACCGCATCCTGTGCCGCCTCGCCGGTGACCATGAGGCTGGCGGCGGTGAGAATGCCGTGTCGATGCGCGCGCTCGACCGCGTTGTTGACCGAGATCGAGGCGCCGAAATCGTCCGCGGTGATGATGAGGGTTTTCATGATTTGGAACGTTGGGGGGAGGGCATGGGCGCACCGATGCGGCTTGATCGTGCGACGTTCAAGTCGTCAGGTCGCGCCCGGACGAGATTTCGCCACGTCATGGCCGGGACTGCACCCCTCCGTCAGCCCTACGGGCTGCCACCTCCCCTTGAAGGGGAGGATGGAGAAATCGGTAAATTGCTCTCCTACCGTCATCCTCTCCTTCAAGCGGAGGTGGCAGACGCGAAGCGGCTGACGGAGGGGTGCTCTGTCCCTAAGCCGTCTCTTTCCGCCGCCGCAGGAAATCGAAGAACTCCACGCCCTCGCGCAACCTGCGCTTCATCATGTCCCAGTCGGTCAGCATTTCCTTCACGATCTCCCAGATCTTGGAGGGACGGAAGTAGAACCGCTTGTAGAACTCCTCGACCTTGTCGAAGATCACCGCGGAGCTCAGATGCGGGTAGCTGAGCTGCGCGATCTGGTTGCCATCGTCGGTCAGCAGCTCGTTCGAGTTGTCGAACCAGCCATTCTCAGTCGCTTGCTTGTACAGGAACGTCCCCGGATACGGCGCCGCCAGCGAAACCTGGATGGTGTGCGGGTTGATCTCCTTGGCGTAGCGGATCGTCTCCTCGATCGTCTCCAGCGTCTCGCCCGGAAGACCCAGGATGAAAGTGCCGTGGATCGTCAGGCCGAGGCTGTGCGCGTCCTTGGTGAACTGGCGCGCAACTTTGGTCAGCAGGCCCTTCTTGATGTTGTGCAGGATCTGCTGGTTGCCGCTCTCGTAGCCGACGAGGAGCACGCGGCAGCCACCGGCCTTCATCGCCTTGAGCACCGGGTAAGGCACGTTCGCCTTGGCGTTGCAGCCCCAGGTGACCGGGAAGCCCGGTTTGCCGAAGCCCAGCTTGGCCAGTTCGCCCGACAGTTCGACGACGAACTCGTGCGCGTCGGCGAGGGTATCGTCGTCGAAGAAGATCTCCTTCACCTCGGGCATCTTCTCGAGGACGTACTTCACCTCCTCGATCACCTTGGGCACGGTCCGGTGGCGATAGCGGTGGCCGCTGATCGTCTGCGGCCACAGGCAGAACGTGCAGCGGCTTTTGCAGCCGCGGCCGGTGTAGAACGAGACGTAAGGGTGGCGCTGGTAGCCGCCGAAGTATTTCGAGCTATCGAGGTCACGCACGTAGATCGGCGAAACCATGGGAAGGACGTCCATGTCCTCGATGATCGCGCGATCCTTGTTGCGCACGAAGCTGCCGTCCGCCGCGCGCCAGGTAATTCCGTCGACTTCGGCGAGCGGGCGCCCTTCCGCGATCTCGACGATCGTGAAATCGTATTCCTCACGCGCGACGAAATCGATCGCGGCGCTCGCGGCGAGGCTCTTGTCGGGCTCGACCGCGACTTTGGCGCCGATGAAGCCGATCTGGATTTTCGGATTGCGCGCCTTGATCAGCTCGGCGGTCTGCACGTCCTGGCGGAAGCTCGGCGTCGAGGTATGCAGGATGACGAGGTCGCGCTCGTCGAACTCGTGGGCGATATCGTCCCACGAGAGATCGTGCGCGGGCGCGTCGATCAGCTTGCTGCCCTCGACCATCGCGGCAGGCTGCGCGAGCCAGGTGGGATACCAGAAGCTCTTGACCTCGCGCTTCATCTGATAGCGCGCGCCGGCGCCGCCGTCATAGCCGTCAAAGGAGGGGCCCTGGAGGAAGAGGGTACGCTTCATGCTCGATTTTCCTTTGGCGCCGCGATGCGCCCTTCACGCTCAAGATTAAGGCTTGCGCCGCGCCAATCAACCGAACGGACGACGAAGGCGAGGACAAAAATGACGAATGACACCAGATCGCGCAAGGGAATCAGCGCAAGCGGCAACCAGCGGTCGAGCCGCGAGCGTGCCGGGGAAGGAGTTTGCGCCGCGCCGATCGCGATTCCCGCGCGGGCAAGCAGGGCCAGAACGCCGGCGACGAGCGCGATACGTCCCGCGCCAAATGCCGCGCCAAGCAGAGCCAGCGGAAGCGGCTGCAGCACCACGCTTCCCGCGTAACCCCATGGATCGATCCCGCGCAGCGTCGCGTTCCAGCGCAGTTCCTGCTGGAACAGCTGCGTAAGGCTGATCTCACGGCAGGCGTGAGTGAGGGTCAGCGCCGGTACGGCAATCTCGAGCCCCCGCTCGCGGACCGCAGCGCCGATCGCGTAGTCGTCGGCGAGTACGTTCAAGAAGGCCTCGAAGCCGCCGATCTCGCTCAGCGTGCTGCGGGTGAGGGCGATCGTCGAGCCCATGCACGGGTGACCAAGGCCGCTCGCGAGGCCAATCAGGCTCGCGGGAAGAAAGTGCGTGTCGATCCCGGCCGCGACCAAACGCGACCAGAACCCCGCATCGCCGCGGCCCAGATAAAGGCAGGTCACGGCGCCGACACGGGATTGCGACAGCACGGCGGACAGCCGCGAAAGGTAATCGCGCGGCACCACCATATCGCTGTCCGCAAGCACGAACACATCGTAGCGCGCCGCAGCGGCGATCGCGATGAGGTTGCCGATCTTGCCGTTCGCGCCGCTGGCGCCCCCTTCGCGGGCGATTGCGCCAGAGACCAGCCGGAGGGGTATCGGCGCGGTATCGGCGGCAAGCGCGAGGACTTCGACGGCGGCGGCGTCCCCCGCATGCGCGACGCCGCAGACCACCTCGGCTATCCCGCGATAATCCTGATCGAGCGTGGTCGCGAGATTCGCGCGCAACCGCGGTTCGGGCCCGTGAAGCGGCTTGAGCACGCTGATCGCGGGCTCTTCTT
>CAJCHR010000471.1 GCA_903970225.1 Actinobacteria bacterium 21-64-8
AGATGCCGATGCCCACCGCGATCATCAGGTTGCCGAGCACGTCGATGCCCTGATCGAGGTAAAAGCCGTAGCGCGGACGTGCGATCCCGCGAAAGCGCGCGAGAGTCCCGTCGAGCGAATCGCCGGCCCAGTGGACCGCCAGACCCAGATTGGCCAGCCACAGCCACGCGGTGTTCGAGCGGCCGAGCCAGTAGCCGAAGACGACCAGGCTGCATCCGAACACGCCAAGCACCGTCAGGCTATTGGGCGTGCACCACGCGGGCAGGCGCGCGGCAATGGCGTGAAGCAGCCTGCGTTCGGGCCCCGCGAGCAGGCTTGCATTGATCCTCACGCTGACTTCGCCGTCGCTCATCAACCCAGGCAGCCTCTTGGCGTGATCACGCGCTTTCACGCCGCCGCGCGCAATCGGCGACGAACGCGAGAATGTCGAGGCAATAGGCTCGTTCGGTGCGCTCATCGGCAATCGGCGGTGCGCGCCGCTCACCCCCGGTGTCGCACGCCGTGATCGCGGCGTGCCAGCTTGCGGCATCGTCGCAACCGAGCAGCACCGTCCGCGCGTTCGCGATTTCGCGGTGCGAGGCGATATCCGAGGCGATTGTCGGCACGCCGAGCGCGTTCGCCTCGAGCAGCGGCAGCCCGAAGCCTTCGGCGCGCGAGGGGCACAGCACTCCCGCCGCGCCAAGTATCAGCTGTGCGAGCGCCGGGCTCGACAATCCGGCGACATGCAGCACCGATTGGGCCAGCGCAGGTTCGCGCGCGAGTGGACGCAGGATCACGTCCGCCTGCCAGCCGGGTGCGCCGACGATGACGAGTTTAGGCGTCGCCTCACCAAGCTCAACGTGCAGGCGGCGCCAGACATCGAACAGGAGCGCATGATTCTTGCGTGGCTCGATCGATCCGCAAACGACGAAATAGCGCGCGCCCGCAAGCGATGGGTCCGCCGCTCGCGCCCGGGTGAATGCACGCGGCAGAGGTAGCCCGCGCACCAGC
This sequence comes from Actinobacteria bacterium 21-64-8, assembly GCA_903970225.1. Taxonomy (GTDB): domain Bacteria; phylum Pseudomonadota; class Alphaproteobacteria; order Sphingomonadales; family Sphingomonadaceae; genus Novosphingobium. The sequence continues at coordinate 991 of CAJCHR010000471.1, forward strand.
GTCGGGATTTCATCCGCACGGTGGCGCGCGAGTTCGGCGCAGACCTGGTCTCGCGCATGCTGGGTGGTGACGATCAGTCCATGCGCTCTCGCCGCCGCGGTGCGCACCATCCGCTGATGGTGCGGGCAGGATGCGGGCTCGACGAACTCGGGTCGGTCGATCGGGATGGTATCGTGCAGCATCACCACCGACGTGACGTCGGCGCGCGCGCCGAGCCATGCGTGGAACGCTGGAACCGCAAGCCCGATCTGGCCGATGTTGAGATAGGCCGCGCCGGGCGGAAGCGCCGTCCTTACGCCTTTGCCAAGGCCGAAGCCCGTCTTCCTGAGCGCTCCAACGAGTCTGCGCAGCTTGCGGATCGTCCGGATCTTTGGCGCGCCGGATGGCCGGGGCCTCACCCCATCACGCAACCAATCACCCAACCCGCGCCACTGTGGATCGGTTTCTGCTGACCCGCTCTCGGCCCAGAGCGCATCGATATGCGCGAGGCCTCGCCGCACCCGCTCCGCGCCGTAAACGCGAACGCCCCACGGAGTGGGCAGAATGCCGACGTGCGGGCTGGCCGCATCGGCGAACAAATGATGTGCGAGTGCGAGATCGATTCGGTCGATACCGCGCGGAGAGTGGAACATCGGAGCCAGGAAGAGACGGGTGATGTCGAATGCAACGACGGTCGGGCACTCTTGCCACGTATTGGCCGCATGGAAAGGAGCCGGCAGCCGGTACATACTGCCTATTGTGACAGGTCGGCGTTCTTCAAATCAATCACGGATTGATTTCGATTGGTCGAATCCGGATGTTGCGGTGCGGCATGCGGTGTTCATGGCACGCCTTTGAAGATAGACATCGCGAATGGTGTGTATCTACCCGGCCCTCTGACGATGGGATGCAGGTGTTCGTTAGAATGAAGCATACGACGCAGGGATTGCCGAACTGGTGAGCAAGTCGGGCTCGATCGCCATTGTCGGAGCGGCGTGCCGGCTTCCGGGCGCACCCAATGAGGCCGCCTTCCGGGACGTGCTCAATCGCGGCCTGTCCACGGTCGGCGCACTGCCGCCGGGCCGCTGGCATCCCGAAATGCTCTACAATCCTGATCCGCACGCATCTGGATCGGCTTACTCCTTCGCTGGCGGGTACCTTTCGAACCCCTACGATTTCGACATCGGCGCGTTCGGCATGTCACCTCGCGAAGCCGCGCAGGTCGATCCGCAGCAGCGCTTGCTGGCGGAAGTCGTGTGGGAAGCGCTGGAGGACGCGCGGATCGCGCCCACGTCGCTTCAGGGCGGCGAAGTCGGCGTTTACATCGGCGTTTCGGCGCTCGATCACGCCAACCTGTTTGGTGCCGATCCGATGGCGATCGAGAGCCACTTCATGACCGGCAACACATTGTCGGTGGTGGCGAACCGCATCTCGTATCTGTTCGACCTGCGGGGCCCGAGTTTCGTCGTCGATACCGCGTGTTCGTCCTCGCTGGTCGCGATCGACCGCGCGCTGGCCGATCTTGCCAGCGGGCGGATCGACACCGCGATCGTCGGCGGGGTCAACATGCTCCTGTCGCCGGGCTCGTTCGTCGGCTTCTCGCGCGCGGCGATGCTTTCGCCGACGGGGGCGTGCCGACCGTTTTCGGCCGATGCCGACGGATACGTCCGCTCGGAAGGTGCGGTGGCGTTCGTGCTGCGCCGGCCCGAGGTGGCGGTGCCGGGCTCGGTCCGCGCGCTGATCGCGGGGAGCGCGGTCAACTCCGACGGGCGCACCTCCGGGATCGCGTTGCCGGGGCTGGACGGACAGCGCCGGCTGCTGGAACTGGCCTATCGCGACGTGGGCTTCGGGCCCGAACAGCTCGATTTCGTCGAGGCGCACGGCACGGGAACCGCCGTCGGTGATCCGATAGAGGCGGCCGCGATCGGTGATGTGCTGGGTCGCGGACGAGCGAACCCGCTGCCCATCGGCTCGGTGAAATCGAATATCGGTCATCTCGAACCGGCCTCGGGCGTAGCGGGGGTGCTCAAGGGCCTGATCGCGCTCGAGCAACGGGCGCTTCCCGCGACATTGCATCTCGACCGGCTCAACCCCGGCATCGATTTTGCCAGGATGGGCCTCGCGCCCGCAGTCTCAGCCGTACCGCTCGGCGAGGGGATATTGCGCTGCGGGGTCTCCTCGTTCGGCTTCGGCGGCACCAATGCGCATATCGTGATGACGTCGGCGCCGGTCCCGGCACCGCTGGACGTGTGGCAACCCTCGCCCGATGTGCTGACCATCTCGGCGCATTGCCGCGAGGCTTTGACCCAACTTGCCGGGGCGTACGCACTGCGTCTCGACGCGGGCGTGGCGCCGGCGCGGCTGGCGGCAGCCGAGCGCGGGGGCAGGGCGATGCTCCGTCACCGGGCGGTGCTCCCGGTCGCGGACGCAGGCGCGATGGCCGATGCGCTGCAGGATTTTGTGCGCGGAAAGCCCGCTGCGATCACGGTCGGGGTCGCGCCCGCCGCCGACGCGCGGATATGCTTCGTCTACAGCGGCAATGGATCGCAATGGGCGGGCATGGGCCGCGCGGCTTATGCCGCGAGCCGCACGTTCGCGCATGGCTTCGATCAGACCGACCAATGTTTCGGCGCACTCGGCTTCCCCAGTCTCTCGGCAATGCTGCATGCCGATGATCTCGCCGAGCGGCTCGCGGGCGCCGAAGTCGCGCAGCCGCTGCTGTTCGCCATCCAGGTCGGCATCAGCGCGGCGCTGGGTGAGCGTGGACTGCGCCCAGAAATAGTCGTCGGCCACAGCGTCGGCGAGATCGGCGCGGCCTGGGCCTCGGGCGCGCTGAGCCTTGAACAGGCCGCACAGATCATTGCCGCTCGCGCGCAGTGCCAGGAAGCGGTGCGCGGCGCAGGCGGAATGGCAAGTCTCGGCGCCGACCGCGCCACGGTCGCGCAGCTGGTCGCGGCGAGCGATGGCAAGGTGTGCATCGCGGCCGAGAACGGGCCTGCCTCGTTCACCGTGGCGGGCGACAATGCCGGAATCGCAGCGATGCTCAAGGCAGCGCGTGCCGAGCGCGTCGCGGGCCTCAGGCTCGCGATCGACTATCCCTATCATTCGCCGCTGCTCGACGGCATCCGCGGGCATTTCCTGGCCGAACTCGGCATGGTCAGCGCCCGGCCCCCTCGCATCCGCATGATCTCGACGGTCACCGGCGAGCCGGCCGCAGCCGAGCTGCTGAGCGCGGATTACTGGTGGCGCAACATCCGTTCGGAGGTTCGCTTCCGCCGCGCGATCGCATCGGCCGCGGAGCACGGCGCGAACCTGTTCATCGAGATCGGCCCGCGCAGCATCCTTGCCTCGGCGATCACGGGTTCGATCGAGGATGCAGGTCTCACCGCGCGCACGATCGCCAGCCTGGGTGAGACGGACGATGCGGCGCAAGATCCGATCGCCGGGATCTGGTGCACGGCGATCGCGAACGGCTTCGCGCCGGAGCATGCGATCGGTGCGAAAGCGCCGCCGGTCGATCGCACGGTCGATTTGCCGGCGTACCCATGGCAGCGCCGGACCTATCGCTACAGCCCGAGCAGTGCCGCGGTCGACATATACGGTCTCGCGCCGCGCCATCCGCTGATCGGTGCGCGGGTTGTCGCGGGGGGATCGGAGTGGCGCACGGTGCTCGATCCCGGGATCGTGCCGCTGCTGGCTGACCACGTCGTTGGCGGGGAAGTCGTAGCGCCGGCGACCGCGCTGGCCGAGATGGCGCTGGCCGTAGCGCGCGAGCTTTGGCCGCAAGGCGCGTTGGCGCTCGAAGATTTCGACATCGTTCAGGCGCTGGTCCTGCCGATCGGATCGCAGCGCGAGATTTCGCTGACATATGCGCAGGATTCCGGCTCGGTCGATATCCGCAGCCGGGCCCGGCCGGGCGGCGATGACTGGACGCTTCACGCGCGCGGTCGGATCTTGCGCGCCGTGCCGCCCACCACCCCGGCGCCTCATGGCGACGCGGGTGCGATCGAGGAAAAATTTCCTGATCACATCTACGAAAATGCCCTGCGATGCGGGATCGCATATGGCCCCGCCTTTCGCCTGATCCGCGCGGTGAATTACGACGGCGATAGGCACCTGGAGGTGGCGCTGACGCCGCCTGCCAACGCGGACGCAAGTTTTGCGAGGGCTTACGTCCTACATCCTGCCAGCCTCGACGCCGCGCTTCATGCGGTGTTCGCCTTGCTCGATGACGAGCCCGGCATGGCGGCGTCGCCGGCTTGGTTGCCGATCCGGTTTGGACGTCTTGTCATTACCGACAGCGCATCGCAGGTCACGAACGCGACGTTGCGCGTCGAGGATAGCGGCGTCTCGCTCAAGACCCTCTCGATCTGGTTGCGGGGCGAGGATGGCGTTCCCGTGGCCCGTCTCGAAGGCGCGCTGCTGCGCGCCGTCCCCCTTGCACGCGGAAACGACGGACCCGGCCTGTTCCGCGTGGATAGGGTGCCGGCCGGTCTGTTCGATCCGTCCTGCGCGCTGTTCGATGCGGTGCGCGGCTGGTTCGAGACGCATGGCATTCTCGAGCGATCGGAGGGCTGGCTGCTGCTGCGTGCCCATATGCGGTCGGCCGTCCACGCCGCGATGCGCGGGCTCGCCGGTCCTTCGGGCGTACTTGATCTTGCCGAGCTTGTCGCGTCCGGGAAAGTCACCGAAGCGGCGCTCCCGTGGCTGCGCGCCTGTCTGCGCGAGCTGGCAGTCGCGGGTTTGCTCGATGCGGATCAGGGCAAGCCCGTGCTGGCACCGCGTTGTCCGTTGCCCGAGCCCGAGATGGTTCTCGCGAGCTTTGCCGCCGAGTTCCCGCACGCCGCTGCCGATCTCCTGTTGTCTGGCCTGGCAGCGAGCGCGATCGGCGCCGGCGAGGCGCTTGTGCCGCCCGCGCCGCGCAGCGCACTGCTCGATCGTGCCGCCACAGCCTCGCTGCGCATCGAACCTGCCGCCGCCGCGCTCGTGGGCTGCGTTCGCGCTATCGCTGAGGCAGGACCAGGTATTCCGCACGTCGTCGTTGCCGAGGCCAACAGCGCAGCCTTGATCGCGCCGCTGTTCGAACTGGCGCTCACCGGTGCGATTCGCCTCTCGCTCGCAGTGGCGGACCGATCCTCTGCCGAGCGCGCAATGCGGCGTGCCGGGACGAGGACCGCGATCGAGGTGATCGACGTGTCGCGGCCGTGCGCGGCGACTGCGGATATCGTGTTGCTGCTTGCTCCTGACTCTCCGGACGTATTGCCCATGGCGCTGCTGCGCGAAGGCGGCGTGCTCATCGCGGCATGTCTTGGGGAAGACGCGGTCGCGGTTTTCCAGGGCGCCTGCAAACCATTGGCTCCAGG
>CAJCHR010000472.1 GCA_903970225.1 Actinobacteria bacterium 21-64-8
GGCGGTTGCGCGATCCAGTGTTGCGCGCTCTGCGCGACTGTTCGTTCGAGCTTGCCGAGATCAGCGACATCGTCCTCGTCGGCGGCGCGACGCGCATGCCGGTGGTCCGCCGCGCGATCACCCGCATGTTCGGTCGCTTTCCCAACATGGCTGTGGATCCGGACCACGCCGTTGCACTGGGTGCGGCGATCCAGGCGGGGCTTCTGGCGCGTGACGCGGCGCTCGACGAAATTCGCGTTTCCGATGTCTGCCCGTTTACGCTCGGCGTCGATACGATCGAGCGTGATGCGCACGGCGGCATTCATCGCGACGTGTTCTCGCCGATCATCGATCGCAACACGCCGGTCCCCGTCAGTCGGGTCCAGAATTATCGTACCGTCCAGGACGATCAACGCGAATTGCGTTTCCGGATTTTCCAAGGCGAGGCGCGCAACGTGTCTGCCAACGTCGAACTCGGCGTACTTACGGTGCCGGTTCCCCCGCGTCCGGCCGGTGAGGTCACCGCCGACGTCCGGTTCAGCTATGACAGCAGCGGGCTTCTCGAAGTCGACATATCGGTGCCGATCTCGGGCGTGACCCGCAATCTGGTGATCGTCGACGAGGCTGATCGTCCTGCTGCGAGCGAGCTCGCGGAACGGCGCGCAGCGCTGTCCAAGCTGAAGTTCCATCCGCGCGAAGACAGTGAAAACGTCGCGCTGCTGGCACGCGCCGAGCGGATGTACGAGGACTTCAATGGTGACGATCGCCGGGTCATCGGCGGCTGGATCGCGGATTTTGCCGGTGCGGTCGACTCGCAGGACCCGCACCGGATCATCGAAGCGCGCGGGGCGCTGACAGGGCGCCTCGACGGGATCGACGCGCGCTCCCCGCTATGACCCTGGCGCAGGCGCTGCGAGCGCTGGGTATCGTCGCCGGTGCCGAGGCTTCGGCAATTCGACAGGCTTACGCAGACAGGCTTAAGGCGCTCGACGTGGATGTCGATCCGGAGGGCTATGCCACGCTCCGCCAGGCTCGCGATATCGCGCTGCGCGGATCTCGCGTGGCGGCGGCGCGCGCGATCGCCGAAGCCGACCCGATCGTGATCGATAAGGCTGAAGGAGCCGCTGAGGAGCCGGGCACAACGGAGCGATGGGCATATGCCGCGCCGGTTTTGCCCGGACCGGGGGTGCGGGAACACGATGGACGCATCACCGCAGACCTGAACCGGCCAGTGGCTGCGGACCGCGATCCGCAGGAAGAGATGCCGGATCGTCAGGTCGTGAGCCTGCCGTTGTTGCCGGATGCGGTGCACCACACGTTCGCCGGCGCTTCGAACCTGGTGGTGCCGGGAGACGACGAGGCGGGTGTAACCTCGCTTCCGGACCCCGGACGGCAGCTTGCCGACTTGCTGCGCAGCGCAGAGGCCGCACCGCTTTCGGCGCGCGAGCAGGCCCTTGCGCAACGCTGTCTCGACGCGATCCTTGCCGCTGCGGCGAGGGCCGATCTCACGGTACAGAGCCGGATCGAGGATTGGCTGGCGGACCTGCTTGCTGAAAGCTGGCCGCGCAGCGCGCCGCTGCTGCAAGCCGCAGCGAGCACGTTCGGATGGGAGAGCGAGCGGGGCCAACTGCGCGAGCGTGGTTCGATCCGATGGCTCAATGATCGGCTACGCGGGCTGCGCTTTCAGGAACAACTCGCCGATCCCCGCTACATTCAGCATCGCGCGTGGGTCGAATTGTCGCGCCCCGGCTGGTCGAGCTGGATCGATCGCCGACGCGTGAGCCGCAAGCAGGTCATGGAATTGCTCGGAACCATCCGCCAGCATTGTCCGGAGCTGGAGCAGCACTTCGATCCGCAGCGCGTGGGGTCGTGGGAAACCGCGGGATCCGGCCTGGGTATCAGGCCCGCTGTCCGCTGGTTTCGCTATGGCTGGATCGGCCTGATCGTCATCTGGCAGGTCACGCGCCTGCTGTCGTGGGAGGCACCAAGTCCCACCCCGGCCAGCGTTCCGAGCGCTTACATCCACTCTGAGGAAGGCGAATACGAACCGACCCGCGATGACGCGCTGATCGCCGCGTTCGGGAAGAAGGCGAACATTCAATGGCTGCTCCAGGTTCAGCCCACGCTCGCCTCGTCGTTCGAGGCCAGGATCAGATCCGCTCTCTCGAATGGGGAGGGGGCGGATCAGGCAAAGGCCGATGCCGTCGATCTTGTGCGTCGCATCGTCTATTTAGATGGCAGGAACGCGGACGGGCGGACTCTTCAGGAGGTCATGCGCCTGCATCTGGCGCAGACCGATGCGGCCGCGAATTTGGGGCCGGCGGCATGTGCCCAATTCCTCAACTCAGGTTCGCTGCTCAACATCCCGGAATCGCCCGGGTTGTTTCAGCAGGAGCGTGACGTCGCTTCTCGAATGACGAACGCGGGGCTGCTGACACCACCGGAAAAAGAGCCCGTCAGGCATGCGAATATACCAGGCAAATTGATCGGACAGATCATCCAGTCGACGGGCCTGTCCGACGCCAGCGTGCGCGCGGGTCTGCGCAACCAGGGGAGCGACCCTGAACTTTGCGCAGTGCGGCGTGCTTTGCTGCGCGAAACGCTGAACTGGCGAGGGCCCCGAGCAGATGAGCATCCTTCGTATAATCTGAGACCCAAGGCATCGAGACGACCGGGTTCCTTGTGTTTGATACGCCGGACCGCCATCTTCGCGCTATGACCGAGACCTCCCAACCCTCCCTGAAAGTGGGTATTGTGCCCGTCACCGCATTTCAGCAGAACTGCTCGCTGGTGTGGTGCACCGAGACGATGAAGGGCGCGCTGGTCGATCCGGGCGGCGATCTCGATCGACTGAAGCTCGCGCTCGAGCAGACCGGGGTGACGCTGGAGAAGATCCTGATCACCCACGGTCATATGGACCACTGCGGGATGGCGGGTGTGCTTGCCGGGCAGATGGGCGTGCCGATCGAGGGCCCACACGAGGGCGACCGGTTCTGGATCGAGAAGCTCGACGATCCGAACTCTCGCTATGGGCTTGAGGGTCAGAGTTTCGAACCCGACCGCTGGCTGGTCGACGGCGATACGGTGACCGTCGGCAATCTGACGTTCGATGTGATCCATTGTCCGGGGCACACGCCGGGGCATGTCGTGTTCCACCACGCCCGGTCCAAAGTTGCGATCGTGGGCGATGTGCTGTTCAAGGGCTCGATCGGGCGCACCGATTTCGAGCGGGGCAACCATGCCGATCTGATCCACGCGATCACGCACAAGCTCTGGCCGCTGGGTGACGACGTCGCGTTCGTACCGGGTCATGGGGAAACCAGCACGTTCGGTTACGAGCGGCGAACGAACCCGTTCGTGGCGGATGCACGTTTCGGCTGAAGCACTGTCCTACACGGGCGGAAAAGGGTAGGGGATCCGCGCCTCTCAGGCCCAGCTCTTTCTCATCCTGGCGCCTTTCCTGTACGTGCGTTCGTGCATGTTTTTCATCAACAAACTCGGTCGGTCAGACGTGACCGAGAGCGATCAGCACCGCCACCACCGCCAGCCCGATTTCAGCGGCAAGACTGACGAAAATTCCGCCCGCGCGCAGCGGATTGGAGCGATCGAGGTCCATGCCGAACACGTGCGCGACCCTCGCCAGCATGAACACCGCGCCGACGATCGCCAGCCACCGGCCGCCCTTCTGGGTCATCTCGATCAGGCCCGCCAGGATCAGGAAGATCGGCGCGTGCTCGATGAAATTGGCGTGCGCGCGAACCCGGCGCTGCATCAGCGGATCGCCGCCATCGCCATGGAGGATCTTGCGGCTGTAGCGCAATTGCCCGCAGCGCATGAAAAGCCAGAAGTTGATCGCCACCGCGGCGGCGGCTAACGTGAGCGTAGTCTGCAGGATCATCGAAATCTTCCCCTTCTCGCCGCTGCTGTAAGCGTCCCCAGGGCGCTTGCAACCTCGGCTGAATTCGCTATAGGCGCGCCTTCGCTTCGCCCGGGGGCCGATGGTTCCTGGTCGGCGGAGCTCGCAACAACGTCGTATCAGGAACAGGTGCCGAAATGGCTGTCCCCAAAAGAAAAACCTCCCCCTCGCGCAGGGGCATGCGCCGCAGCCATGATGCGCTGAAGGTCGATGCGTTCAGTGAATGCTCGAACTGTGGTGAACTCAAGCGTCCGCACAACCTGTGCGGCTCGTGCGGTCACTACAACGGCCGCGAGATCATCGCCGTCGGCCTCTGAGCCGGCATAAGCGGAGCATTATCGGATGAGCCTGCCGCGTATCGCCGTCGATGCGATGGGCGGCGACGAGGGCGTGCGCGTGATGGTCGAGGGCGCCGCTCTGGCGCGCCGCCGTCATGACCGCTTCAAGTTTCTGCTCGTCGGCGATGAAACGCGGATCAAGACAGCGCTCGAGAGCCATCCGAATCTGCGCGCGGCTACGGAAATCCTCCACTCCGCCGATGTGATCAGCGCCGAGGACAAGCCGAGCCAGGCGTTACGCCGCGCGCGCACCACGTCGATGGGCATGGCGATCAACGCGGTGAAGCGCGGCGATGCCGGCGCAGCGGTCAGCGGCGGCAACACCGGCGCGCTGATGGCTATCGCCAAGCTGGCCTTGCGTACGATGCCGGGGATCGACCGCCCGGCGCTTGCGGCGCTGCTGCCGACGCTCGGCGAGAATGACGTGATCATGCTCGACCTCGGTGCGAATACCGAGTGCGACGCGCGCAACCTGGTGCAATTCGCGATCATGGGCGCCGCTTACGCCCGTGTAGTCACCGGCCGTGCAGTGCCTCGGCTTCGACTGCTCAACATCGGCACCGAAGAAATGAAGGGCACCGAAGCCCTGCGCGATGCGGCCAACACTTTGCGCGCCGTTGCCGATGAGCTCTCGTTCTCGTTCGATGGTTTCATCGAGGCCGACAAGCTGTGCCGGGGCGATGTCGATGTCGTGGTGAGCGACGGGTTCTCGGGCAATATCGCGCTGAAAGCGGTCGAAGGAACCGCGCGGTTCGTCACCGACGTGCTTCGCCGCAGCTTCGCCAGTTCGCTGCGCTCGAAGCTCGGCTTCCTGATTTCGCGCCCGGCGACCGAACTGCTGCGCACGCATCTCGATCCCAACAATCACAACGGCGCGGTTTTCCTCGGCCTCAACGGAATCGTGGTGAAGAGCCACGGAAGTGCGAACGCGGCTGGCGTCGCCAATGCCGTCGCGGTCACCGCACGGCTGCTGGAGGAAAATGTGACCGAGCGGATTTCGGCGGGCCTCGGTTTTGTCGGCGGCGACATCTCGTGGCGGCATCCGATCGCGGCGGGGGACGCTGGCTGATGCTTCGATCGGTAATACTGGGCACGGGTTCGGCACTGCCGCGCCGGGCCGTCTCCAACGCGGAACTCGCCAAGACTGTCGATACCAACGACGAGTGGATCGTCGAGCGGACCGGAATCCGCAATCGCTACATCGCCGATCCGGACGAGACCACTTCGACGCTCGCGACCGATGCGGCCCGCCGCGCGCTTGAAGCCGCGGGGATCGATGCCAAGGCGATCGACCTG
>CAJCHR010000473.1 GCA_903970225.1 Actinobacteria bacterium 21-64-8
GCCGTCCAGCTCGGCGGGATCGAGGCGTTGCTCACCGAAACCCGCCTTGCCATGTCCGAAACCGCGCGCGGTGACCCGTTGCAGCGTGCCAAATTCGCCGATGCCGTCGCCGCGACACGTACGGCTTATCTTTGGGTCCGCGAGTGCGCTCTGCGCGCCGCTATGGACGATCCCGACGGTCCGGCGTTCGCGCGCATGACCCGCGGCGTGGTCGAGCGGGCGGCGCTCGACGTCATGGAACTCGCGGCCCGGATCGTCGGCACGCGCAGCGCGAGGGACGGGCAGCGGATCGACAAGATCACCCGGGATCTGAGCCTGTACCTGCGGCAGGGCGGCCCCGATTACGCGCGCGATCAGGCCGCGCTGGCTTGGCTGGATCACGATGCCTGGGGATCGGGGGATGCACTTTGGTAATGCCAGGTCTATCCGACCGGCCGTGGCGCTCCAGACGCTGGCTGGTTCTTGCACCGCATCCCGACGACGAGACGCTGGGTGTGGGCGCTCTGATCGCGCAGGCCGCATTGGCGGGCCGATTTGCCGGGCTGGTCTATCTGACGGATGGCTCAGGCTCGCACCCTCGTGCGGACGGGCAAGTCGCAAGTTTGATCAACGCGCGGAAACGCGAAGCGCGCCTGGCACTGCGGCGGCTTGCGGGCGACAAGGGCGGCTCGCCGCTATTCCTCGGCTGGAAAGACGCGCGCCCGTCGCCGGCCGATAGCTCGGACTTCCTCAGAAGCTGCCGAATGCTCGCTGCGCTTTGCGTACGCCTTCGCGTGGATGTACTCGCGACGACCGCCCCGCAGGAACCCCATTGCGACCATGCGGCCGCCGCCCAGCTCGCTGAGGCAGTACAGGCGGCAGCGAAACGCCCTATCATCCTCGCCGAGTATGTCGTCTGGGGTCAGCCACCTTCCGCGCCGACACATCGATCTGTTGCCACGTGCCCGATGCTGCCGGGCCTGCGCCGCCACGCGCTTCACGCGCATCGCAGCCAGCTCACCGCTTCGCATGGCCCGGGATTTCGCTTGCCCAAGGCCCAGCACGCCATGCCGGCGCGTGATACCCTTTACGTCTGGAGAGGTCGTTGACGCGGCATAAAGGCACCTTGGGCGCGGACTACTTCGAGGGCATGTTCCGCGGCACTGCGGACCCATGGGACCTCGAAACCAGCGCGTATGAGCAGGGCAAGTTCGAGCGAACTATCGCAGCGCTGGCCGGCCGCACTTATCCGAGAGGGTTCGAGATCGGCTGCGCCAAAGGCGTGCTCACGCAGAAGCTGGCGCCCCGCTGCGACACCCTGCTTTCGATCGATGTCAGCACGACCGCGCTTGAAGCGGCACGACAACGCAACCGGCAGTCCGCGCATATCGATTTCGAGCGAATGGCGTTTCCCGGGCAGGCCCCCGACGGCGTGTTCGACCTCGTCGTCCTGTCCGAGGTCGCCTATTACTGGGACGACGCCGACCTCGATCTCGCCGGCAACTGGCTGCGCGAACACGTTGCGATCGGCGGCGACATCCTGCTCGTCCATTATACCGGAGAAACCGATTATCCGCAGAGCGGCGACGAGGCGGTCGGCAGCCTGTTCGCGATGCTGAAGTCGCAAATCCGCGTCACCGAAGCGCATCGAGAGCCGCGCTACCGCGTCGATGTGTGGCAGCGACGCCGATGAGCCTCAGCGTTCTGACGATTGTCAAGAACCGGTCGGATCATCTCTCACAGCTGATCGAGGGCCTGCGCCGCAGCGTTTGCCCGCCTCATGAACTCGTCATCGTCGACATGAACAGCGACCCGCCCGTGGCGGCACGCGATGCACATTTCGAGATCAAGATCATCCGTCGCGGCGATGCTGGACTGCCGCTTGCGGCGGCGCGCAATCAGGCGGCACGGGCGGCAACCGGCGACCATTTGCTGTTCCTCGATGTCGATTGCATCCCGATGCGCGATCTCGTCGGTGACATGCAGCGCTGGCTCGCGCGCGAAGATGCGCTGATATGCGCCGAGGCTTTCTATCTGGCACCGCAGGATGCGCGCGGCGACTGGGACGAGGAGCGGCTCAGATTGACGGCGACGTCTCATCCGGTTCGCGCGTTTCCAGCGGTGGGGGTAACGCCGCAAGCCAATGCCGGCCTGTTCTGGTCGCTGGTGTTCGGGATACGCCGCGACCGGTTCGCCGACATCGGCGGCTTCGACGAAGCATTCACCGGCTACGGCGCGGAGGACACCGACTTCGGATTTCGCGCGCGCGCAGCCGGCTTGCCACTGCTGTTCATGGGCGGACCGGGCGCGTTCCATCAGTATCACGACGTTCTCGACCCGCCGCTTCAACATTTCAGGGACATCATCCGCAACGCAAGACTGTTCTACCAGCGATGGCATTTGTGGCCCATGGAAGGCTGGTTGGCGGCCTTTGCCGAGATGGGTCTGATCACCCGCTCGGATCGCGAAATCGAGATCCTGCGAACGCCCGATAGATGGGAGCTCGAGCGCGCAGGGGTTTAGATTACCGCGGTGATCAGGCCCATCCGTAACGCGTCCTGCGCTTCGACATACCAATTCGACGGCGCGCGGGTCAGGACCTCGTCCATCGTGACGTCGGACCCACGGATCAGGTTCTCGAAACCCTCGTTCTGGATTTTGATCGACTCCTTGATCTCGTTCAGGGTTGCCTCCAGCCCGGCGATGCATGTCGTCAGCGGCCCCTCGACATGCAGGTGCTTGTCCATTTTCCGCTCGTGGATCATCAGGCGGGTGCCGCGGGTGAGGTATCGGTTCTCGCGCGCGAAGAAGCTCATGAAGGTGGTTCCCGCGGAATAGACCGCGGCTTTGCCGAGGAACACGAAGCGGCGCGCGGGCACGACCTCGCTGTGGAAGCGCACGTCTTCGCCCATGATCCGGGCGACTTCCGGATCGCCGCCCAGCGTGGTCAGTTCCACCACAACGAGCCCTTCGCTCGGTGCGGCATCCAGCTCGTCGCGGAAGCGCTTGTACATATCATAATCGACCGTGCCGGACAGCAGGATGGCCGGGTTCACGAAATCTCGCGCACCGAGCGCGATGTGGGTCGTGTCTGTCATGGTTTGCCCTGGAAAATGATGATCGAACGTCAGGTCGGTTGAAGTCCCGAGGGTCCCGCCAAGGCGCCGCTGTCCACCAGCGCATCCGGCTCGCCGCGAGAATAGGTACCGATCAACATGCCGGCAGCCAGCACATGGCCGCTGATGGCCTTGAGGAACTCGCCTCGGCCGGGATTTGCGCCGATTTCGGGCGTATGCGACAAGGCGAACAGCTGGAACACATAGTCGTGATTGCCATGCCCGGTCGGCGGATCGGGCGGGAGCCAGCCTTCGGCGAGATAGCTGTTGCGGCCCACGTCGCGACCGTCAGCGCTACCCTCTCCGTCAGCCACGATCGCGCCTTCGGAAAGGCTCCGCTCGTGTGGCGGAATGTTCCAGATCAGCGCATGAACGAGCGGATTGAGCGCAGGCGCGTCGGCATCCTCGACGATAAGCGCGAGGCTCGCCGTACCCGCCGGCACATCGCCCCAGATCAGCGGCGGCGAGATGCCAGCGCCGTCCGCCGTGAAGCGCTCGGGCAGGCGCGCATCGTTGGCGAATGCGGGGCTCGACAGGTCGATGAAGCTTCCGCCCACCGCCGCATCGGGCTGCACGATCGTCAGGCGTGCGTGTCCGGCGCGAACGGTCTGTAAAAGCGCGCCTAGCCAGCGCGGCACGTGCTCGAGCATTGGATTGCTCCTTCCTTGCGCGGCGATCGACTGTCGCTCGCCCGCGATTTTTACGTTTGGAGAAACACGAACGATTGTAACCGGGATTGGCTGCGGAGCGGCCTGTTTCCCGTGATCGGCACGACCGCAGCCCGATCTCGGTGTGCACGGGCGCTCCGCCGGAACCGTCAGAGAGCGGAGCTTGCCGCAGGCCCGAAGCCAAGCCCGACCAGAAGCGGAATGAGCTGCTTTCTCCCGTATGGCTTGCCGAGGACGGGGGCGTTCGCGTGGCCCTTGCCTTGAATGTCGCCGTCATGGCCGGTCGCGAACGCGAACGGCACGCCCTGAGCGAGAAGAGCGTCAGCCACTCTCAGGCTTGTCTCTTCGCCGAGATTGAAGTCGAGCAAGGCAAACTGAAACGGATGACTGGCAATCGCGGCGATCGCTTCACTCGTCGTCGAAGCGGTGACGACCCGCGCCGCGCCCAGGTCGGTCAGGGTGTCGGCGCAGTCCATCGCTATGATCAGGTTGTCTTCCAGCACCAGCACGCAGATGCCCGCCAAAAGAAACCCATCGACCAGGACGGGCGCGGCGGGCGGCGCTGTCGCTTCGATCATGGACAGTCCGGCGATGTGCCGGGCCGGGATCCGGAATTGGGCTTTGAATCCCTCCGGTAGATAATCGACTGCCGCCGAGCCCCCCAGGTCATACGTGATCGATCTTTCGATGACGGTCGATCCGAAGCCGCGCCGCGATGGCAGGCTGACGAGGGGGCCGCCGCTCTCCAGCCACTGCAAGAAAAGTTCGCCGTCGTTCTCGAGATTCCAGTCGACGGTCACGACACCGACGGTGGAGAGCGCGCCGTATTTGGCCGCGTTGGTCAGAAGTTCGTGAAACACCAGAGCAAGGGTCGTGAATGCCGCGGGCTGTACGAGGACGTTGGGACCGTTGAGCTGGACCCGGTTCCCTCCAGCTTCGAGGTAGGCGCCCGATTCCGTTTCCAGGAGTTCTTTCAAGCGCGCCGGGCCCCAGCGATCAGCCGTCAGCTGATTGTGCGCGCGGGCAAGTGACTGCACCCGGTCGTCGAGGGTCACGATGAAATTGTCGGCCGTTTCGTTGGATCCGCGCGTCTGCGATATCAGGCCTCGGACGAGCGCCAGAATGTTGCGGATGCGATGATTGAGTTCGGCGATCAGCGTGTCCTGGCCGCTGCGCACGGGTCGCTCAAATGTGTCACCGCGCAATCGCAGTGCAGCTTCCATAAGCGCTACGCGGATCGTCTCTGCGGCACGGCATTGGGCTGTGGTGAAGGGATCGCACCTGCCCGCGACTATTTGCGACCAGGCGACGAAGCTCTGCCTTGGTGAAGGCGCAGCGCCATCCACGGTCACCGACGTCTCGAGATTTCCGGCCCAATTCACTGTGCGAAGGCGTTCGCCGCGGAACAGCAGCAGATAGTCTGCCGGGCCGAGCATCAGGGGGATCGCAACGAAACCCGCGGGCGCGTCTGGATAGGCCGAGGTGTCGCCCAGCCAGGCAGCAAGCGCGTCCGTCGTATAAACATCGCGCTTCTCCCGCTTGGGGAGCCTGGCGGCGATTGTCCTGCACCGGTCGTCGTCAGGGGCCACTCCGCTCGACCAGATCGAGCCGGCCACCAGCACAGTGATACCATCAATCGGAATCGTATCGCAGATCAGCTCGGTCAGCCTCGGCGCATTTGTCAGAAGCTGCTCGTCATGGGCCATCTCCTCGACCAGCAGTTCAGCAAGCGCATGGTCCCGCAAGTCATGCTCGGCCGCCTCCCTGCGCAAGCGCCCCTCCAGCATCATCGAGTACATCTCGCCGAACAGTTCCGCCGCAGTCCGGTAGGCAAAGCTCGGCAGGCGCGCCGCGCGATGGTGGCAGGCGAACAAGCCCCAAAGCTTTCCGTCGACGATGATCGAGATCGAGAGCGACGCCGCGACGCCCATGTTCCTGAGATACTGGATATGCACGGGCGAGACCGCCCGCAGCACGGAGAGCGTCTGATCGAGCGGCTCATAGCCGGCACCTGGCCGGGACTGAAGCGGCACGGTCTCGGCGGCGACGTCGGCGATAATGCGGAATGGATTGCGCATATACAGCGCGCGCGCCTGCGCGGGAATATCCGACGCCGGGTAATGAAGCCCCAGGTAGCTGTCCCTGCTCCCGCGCAGTGCTTCTCCAACGACCTCGCCATGGCCGTCGGTATCGAAACGATAGACCATGACCCGGTCAAAACCCGTGAGAGCCTGAACGTGACGCGCGCCATCGCGAAAAAATGCTGTCAGTCCCTCGGTGTGTTTCAACCGGGCGACCATCGCTCGCACCAGAGCCGCGGCTTCGCGTTCATCGATTATGGCTGGCTCACCGTCGATAACGACCAGCCCTCCCACCCGATAAACCGCAATATCGAACGGCGATCTGCCGGGGATCAACGTTAGCGCAAACGAGCGCTCGATCGCGTCCGGGCCGTGCAGCGTCGTGATCTTGTTGCCGATGTCATGAAGCGCGCTCGGATCGAGCAGGCCCCGGATCGATTGGCCCAGCCAATCTGCTGGCCCGATCCCTGTGAAGTCGCCGATATTCGCCGACACGAACGACACGGTCTGGTCAGGCGCGAACGCGAGTAAGAATCCGTGCGGCTGGATTTGGCCGGGGGCATGAATGGGTTCACGGTCGCAGAGGGATGCGGTGTCCGGGTCACTCACGAGTTGGGCCGGGAAACGCGGACCGGGCGATTGTCCACGATTACGCGGAAGTGTTTGGTGACGCCTTCGATCATCGCACGGTCCTTAAGCGAGAACCTAAAGCGCGGCGCGCTCTCGGGCGTGAAGCTCGAAAAGGACAAAGGGGGGGTGAGCGCGGGAGCCCGATATCCGTCGCAGGCGACGTATGCCGGGTAGGGATAGCAGCCTTATCCCGATCACCATAACGATCTCGCGTCGTCGTCATGCAGCGCTTCGATCATTCTCTACGATCGTGCCCAATGGACGCTCGCCATCGCCAAAAAAACTTTTGGTACAATCGCTTCCTTCTCCCGTGCGCCGCGTTCTCTCCCCGACACCCAGGCTTTTCATACTTTCGGGCGGCTGCACGCCGTCGACCAATTATCGGAGAACGCTTAATGGCAACAGTGCACGACGACGCGCCGCCGCATACGGCGAAATCAAGGGACGATCGCGCCGACGGGATCAACAGTCTGGTCGAACCGAAGGGCGACGCGCTGATCGGACGAACGGTCACGATCAACCGACCCCGCGCCGAACTTTACGCTTACTGGAGCGATTTCAGCAAACTGCCGACGTTCCTGGACAATGTGCTGCGCGTGGACGTCCTGTCCGACACGCGTTCGCACTGGGTCGTGCGCGCGCCCGCCGGCAAGACCGTCGAATGGGACGCGATCGTGACCGAGCAGAAGGACGGCGAGCTGATCGCGTGGACTTCGGCCGAAGGCGCGGACGTCCCCAACAGCGGCAGGATCGAATTTCGCGACGCGGGGGATCGCGGCACGGTCGTGTCCGCAACGATCGCCTATGATCCGCCGGGCGGCTCCGTCGGCAAGATCATCGCTAAGCTGTTCCAGCGCGAACCCGCGATCCAGGCGCGCCGCGATCTGCGCCGGTTCAAGCAGCTGATGGAGACCGGAGAGGTCGCCACATCGTCCTTCACCAGGAAACAGCTTGAGGAGGAGAAAGCCTGATGCGCGCGCTTACCTGGCACGGCAAACACGACGTGCGCGTCGACACCGTAGACGATCCCGAGATCCTCAATCCGCGCGACGCGATCATCAAGATCACCTCGACCGCGATCTGCGGTTCGGACCTTCATCTGTATGACGGCTACATTCCCACCATGAAGGCCGGCGACATTCTCGGGCACGAATTCATGGGGGAAGTTGTCGAAACGGGCCCCAAGTCGACGCTCGAGAAGGGTCAGCGGGTCGTGGTACCGTTCACGATCGCGTGCGGCAGTTGCTATCACTGCGGCAAGCATCAGTATTCCGCGTGCGACAACGGCAATCCTGCCGACAACCAGGATATCGGCCAGGAGCTTTACGGTCAGCCGATGTCCGGCCTGTTCGGCTACAGCCACCTGACCGGCGGCTATGCCGGCGGCCAGGCAGAATATGTCAGGGTGCCGTTCAGCGATGTCGGCCCGATCGTCGTTCCCGACGGTATCGATGACGACGAGGTGCTGTTCCTGTCGGACATCCTGCCGACAGGCTGGCAGGCCGCTGAAAACGCGGACATCGAGCCAGGGGACACGGTCGCGGTCTGGGGCTGCGGGCCGGTCGGTCTGTTCGCGGTCCAGTCGGCATTCCTGATGGGGGCACACCGGGTGATCGCGATCGATCACTTTCCGCACCGGCTCGATCTCGCCAGGAGGTTCGGCGCCGAGACGATCAACTTCAACGAAACCAAAACATACGAAGCGCTGATGGAAATGACCGGCGGTATCGGCCCCGACGCGGTCATCGATTCCGTCGGTCTGGAAGCGCATGGCTTCTTCGTCGACAACGTCGTCGACCAGGTCAAGAAGTCGCTGCTGCTGGGCACCGACCGCCCGCATTCGATCCGC
>CAJCHR010000474.1 GCA_903970225.1 Actinobacteria bacterium 21-64-8
GGGGTGGCGGGTCTGACACTTTGGCTGACGCCACCCTTGACCCGTCCGGGATCGGACGGAAGAGACGGAGAACGACGGTAATGGCAACTGCAGCGGACATCCTTAAGCGCATCAAGGACGAGGAGATCGAGTGGGTCGACGTCCGCTTCACCGACTCGAAGGGCAAGTGGCACCACCTGTCGATGGTCGCCTCGCGCATCGGTGAGGACGAGCTCGAAGACGGCCTGATGTTCGACGGTTCCTCGATCGAGGGCTGGAAGGAAATCAACGAGTCCGACATGATCCTCAAGCCCGATCTGGACGCGGTCTACATCGACCCGTTCAGCGCGACGCCGATGATGATCATCGTGTGCGACATCGTCGAGCCCAGCGACGGCTCGCTCTACGTCCGCGATCCGCGCTCGACCGCCAAGCGCGCCGAGGCGTTCCTCAAGTCGACCGGCCTGGGTGACACCATCTTCGTCGGCCCCGAGCCCGAATTCTTCATGTTCGACGACGTGCGCTTCGAGACCGGTTACGACCGCTCGGCGTTCTACATCGACGACATCGAGCTGCCGACCAACACCGGCAAGGTCTACGAGACCGGCAACCTGGGTCACCGTCCGCGCGCCAAGGGCGGCTACTTCCCGGTTCCCCCGGTCGATCCCGTCATGGACATCCGTGCCGAGATGGTCACGACGATGATCGAGATGGGCCTGCCGATGGACAAGCAGCACCACGAGGTCGCCGCCGCGCAGCACGAGCTGGGCCTGACCTTCGGCAAGCTCGTCGAAACCTGCGACCGCATCCAGGTCTACAAGTATGTCGCGTGGCAGGTTGCCGCGGCTTACGGCAAGACGGTCACGTTCATGCCCAAGCCGATCGCGCAGGACAACGGATCGGGCATGCACACCCACATGTCGATCTGGAAGGACGGCACCAACACCTTCGCCGGTGATGGCTATGCCGGCCTGTCCGATGCCTGCCTGTACTTCATCGGCGGCGTGATCAAGCACGCCAAGGCGATCAACGCCTTCTCGAACCCGACCACCAACAGCTACAAGCGGCTGGTCCCGGGCTTCGAGGCGCCGGTGCTGCTCGCCTATTCGGCGCGCAACCGTTCGGCCTCGTGCCGCATCCCTTACGGCACCGGCGCCAAGTCGCGTCGCGTCGAGTTCCGCTTCCCCGATCCGCTCGCCAACCCGTACCTGTCGTGCGCGGCGCTGCTGATGGCGGGCATCGACGGCATCGAGAACAAGATCCACCCCGGCGAAGCGATGGACAAGAACCTCTACGATCTTCCGCCGGAAGAGCTGTCGATGGTTCCCACCGTCTGCGGTTCGCTGCGTGAGGCGCTGAACTCGCTGATCGCCGACCACGCGTTCCTCCTGAAGGGCGACGTGTTCACGCAGGACCAGATTGACGCGTACATCGAGCTCAAGTGGCCCGAAGTGTACCGCTGGGAAATGGCGCCTTCGCCGGTCGAATACGACATGTACTACAGCGCCTGATCAGGCGTCGATCTTTCAGCGGGGGGCTGAAAACGGAAAGGGCGTCCGGACTTCGGTCCGGGCGCCTTTTTTGTTGTGGTAAGCGCTGGATCGGCGGGTTTCGCCACAATCCTAGTCATGGAAGCCGCCACCCGGTGATCCCGAAAGCTGACCTTCGACGCAGCTTGCCGATCGTTCGGATTTGGCTATGGCCGCAAGATGAACCGTCAAGCCATTCATGAACTCTTGTTAGAAAAAGCAGGAGATCTGCGTGGAAAACACCAACCTCTTCCGTATGAGAGGTCGATTTTTAATCATGCTAACTCTTTCCATCATGCAGGCCGGCTTTGCTCGACTCCGGTTCAGGTGGCTGACGGGATTCAGCTTGCTGCATTTCCCGCAATCGTTTGCTGCGCATTTGCATGCGAGCTCTATTTAAAAGCGCTATTAACGGCTTCTTCCAAAAATATCCGCGGCCATCATCTGGCAGAACTTCTAAAGCAATTTAGCGAAGATGAGATTTTTACTATCTGCTCTATTTATAGAGCAGAATTGAAAGGCGAACAAGCCAATATGATGGAAGACGTAGATCGTTTTGCGCTTGCCTTTGTTGATTGGAGGTACATTTATGAGAAAGATGAGCTAGAATTATACGTGTCAGATTTAATCGCATTCGTAAGGAGTTTGTTTTTTTACTCGTGCAGGATGTATCCTGAATGGCTTGTTAAACCGAACTTGCTCGCGGAATTAGAAAGAGTTTTTCCAGAGGAGATTAGCTGCATGATATGGCTTGGTAGAGGCCTTTCAATCCGAGTCCGACCGGCCCCGCCTACGTCGCCTAACGTGAATGTCCGCGTTACTTTTTCGGGCTTAGGCAAAGACTAGATTGCCAGCCGCCATACGGAAGTAATCGAATCGCCGCACTCATTCCAATCGGCACGCACCGAAGCGGCATCTGTGCCGCAATGCGATATTTACAGGCCAGCCTCTCAAAAGCGCCAACGATGTCGTTTTCCTACATCGCACGATCGTGTCATTCTGGACTTTGCGCATTTCCCGATGCGCGGCTCTCCGATCTTTGACATGGTCGATCTCTTCCGACTGAGCACGCGCTCAGTCTCGATAGCCGCTCTAGGCGAAGATAGAGAAGTTACGAAGAATTTTCCAATAATATCAACATCTTACAAAATTCCCGCCCGCGAACTCGAAAGCGCGCCAGAGAAGTTCGCCGTGAGCCCGCCCGTCTGATGCACGCAGCGGTTGGCGCGGCGGCTCGCCGCTGGCATGGTCCGCCAAAGCGAAGGGAGAGGTTCATGGCGAAATATGTGATGGTGGTGCAGTCGAAGGCGGCCGAGGGTCGCAACGACGACTACAACGCATGGTACGATGACATCCATCTGGGCGAGATCTGCGCCCTGCCCGGGGTCCTCAGCGGTCGCCGTTTCGAGTTCGACAGCGCCCTGGTCGGCGCGCCCGGCCAGCCGCACCTCTCGATCTACGAGATCGAGACCGACGATATCGATGCCTTCGCCGCCGAAATGGGCAAGCGATCGATGGACGGGACGATCCGGCAGACCGATACGCTCGACTTTTCCTCGACCGCACTCTGGTTCTACAAGGAACGGACCTGACCATCCCCGCGAAACGCATCTGCCGCTTGCCGTCCCTAGCGCTTTTCCGCTAGGCGCAAGGGCCATGAGCATCCTCTCGAAGATCTTCACCTGGTGGGACGGCGCGACCATCGGAACGCTGCTGTGGAGCGCGCGCAACGGCGAGCAGGTCGGCACCGATTTCTTCGGCAACCGCTATTACCGCGCGACCAAGCCCTCCAAGAGTACCGCGTTCTCGGACGGCGAGCGGCGCTGGGTGATCTTCGATGGCCCGAACGATGCGAGCCGGGTTCCGCCCGAGTGGCACGGCTGGCTGCACAAGACCTTCGACGGCGTTCCCGAGAGCTTCCTCCCGCCCGCGCGGATCTGGGAAGTGGATTACACGCCCAACGAAACCGGCACCGGCCAGGCCTATCTGCCGCAAGGCGCGCTCCAGCGCGGCGGCAAGCGCGCGGCGGCCACCGGCGATTACGAAGCCTGGTCGCCGGACGCCTGACCAGACGCTGATCGATGCGCAACAGAGCGTTCATGGCGGCGCTCGTCGGCGCATCGACCCTTTGCCTGACGCTCGCGGCCTGCGGGCCGGGCGACGAGCCCAAGGGCGAATCGACCGCGGTGCCGCAAGCGCTGGGGACCGGCGGCTCGCAAGTCCCGGTGGTCGAGAGCAGCTACGGCACCCCGGTCAAGGACCGCGTGGCGACGCTGGGCTTCCTCAACAAGCGCAACAACCTGACGCAGGACATCGTGCTGCGCACGGGCGAATCGCGCCGGATCGGCAACGCGGTGATCAAGCTTGCGACATGCGAGAAGACGCTGCCATGGGAGCGGCCGCAGGAAGAAGGCGCGTTCGTACAATTGTTCGTCGAGGAACGCGCGAACAGCGACGCGCCGCTCGCGTGGCACCGCGTGTTCTCGGGCTGGCTGTTCAAGAATGCGCCGTCGCTCAACGTCGTCGAGCACCCGGTCTATGACGTATGGGTCAAGAGCTGCGCGATGAAGTTCCCGGGCGAGGAGGACGAGGCGTCTGCTTCGGCGACCAGCGCGGCGAAAGCCTCGGCCAGGCCCAAGGCCGCGCCCTCACCCGCCGCAGCGCCGCCCGCGGACGTACCCGGCGACGAACCGCCACCAGAGGAAGCAGCGCCTCCCGGGCCACAGTAAGCCTGCTGCGCGCGGCTCAGCAGCTTGACGTAGCGCTGCTGGGTGATCTCCACCGCGCCGAGCGACTCCAGGTGCGGCGTGAGGAACTGGCAGTCCAGCAGTTCCGCCCCCGCGCCGCGCAGCGCCGCGACCAGCCACGAGAGCGCGACTTTCGACGCGTCGGTCTCGCGGCTGAACATGCTCTCGCCGCAGAACACCCGGTCGAACCCGACCCCGTAAAGACCGCCGACGAGTCGCGGTGCTGCGTCCGGCGTTTCGATCCAGCACTCGATCGAATGCGCCGAGCCGAGGTCGTGCAGCCGCTGGTAGCTGGCCTTGATCCGGTCGCTGATCCAGCTCTCGCCGCTGTCGGTGTGGCGGGGCGCCGAGCAGGCGTCCATGACCTCGGAAAAGGCTGCATTGCAAGTCACGGCGAAGCGCCCCTTGCGCAGCGTCTTGGCCAGCGAGTGCGAGCAGTGGAACCCGTCCAGCGGCAGGATCGCGCGGCGGCGCGGTTCGACCCAGAACACTTCGGGATCGTCGCGACGATCGGCCATCGGGAAGATGCCGCCACGATAGGCGAGCAGCAGCAGATCGGGTTCGATGATCTTGGGAAAGGCCGGCGCGTGCATTGTGACGGCCATATCACGGGTTCGCGCGAGGGCGTCCTGCGTTTTTGCTGCCGCTTGCCAGATACGCCCCCAGCCACTAGAGCCCGCCCCACCCTGCAGGAGCGTAGCTCAGTTGGTAGAGCATCGGTCTCCAAAACCGAGGGCCGTGGGTTCGAGTCCCCCCGCTCCTGCCAGGGTATCCCGATCGATCGCAAGCGCGGCTGGCATGAGCGCCCTATATGGGTTCGCATGGTGATGCCCGATCTGTTCGGAACGCCCGTCGTGCCCGGCCTTTCGACCGCCACCGACATCATCGACTCGTCCGAGGAAGCCGCTCTGATCGCCGGCATCGATGGCGAAGCGCTGGCACCGTTCCGCTTCCAGGGCTGGCTCGGCAAGCGCCTCACGCACTCGTTCGGCTGGAATTACGACTTCGAGAACGGTGCCTTTGCCGAGGCCGATCCGCTGCCCGACTGGCTGCGCCCGCTCCGCACACGCGCCGCTGAATTTGCCGGGCTCGATCCCGAGGCGCTCGTCCAGATCCTGCTGATCCGCTACGATCCGGGCGCCGGGATCGGCTGGCACAAGGACCGGCCGCTGTACGAGCATGTGATCGGCGTCTCGCTCGGCCATGCGGCGACCATGCGGCTGCGCCGGCGCATCGACCAGCGCTTCGAGCGTGCCTCGGTGCCGCTCGCGCCGCGCTCGATCTACCATCTCTCGGGCGAGGTGCGGAACGCGTTCGAACACAGCATCGCACCGATGGACGTGCCGCGCTGGTCGGTCACGTTCCGCAGTCTCCGCGCACACAAAAAAACGGCCGGGGGATGAGCCCGGCCGTCTTCGTGTGATGTCTGCAGGCTTCAGAAGTTCATCTTCGCCCGGAAGCCGAACATCCGCGGCGTGCCGAGCTGGATGAACTCCTGGCCCGTCGTGAGCACGCCCGGCGACCAGGTCCAGTAATGCTGGTTGGTCACGTTGGTGGCGAAGAACGCGGCGTCGATCTGCGAACCGAGGATACCCTTCCAGTTGACTGCGACGTTGAGCAGATCGGTCGCCGGCAGGATGCCGTAATCGGTGTAAGACACCACCAGCGTTCCAGGTGCGCCTGCGACCAGTTGCTGCCCGGATGCCACCAAGCCGCCGAGATAATCGCCGTAGGTCGCACGCTGGCTGTCGGTGTGCGTGAACGTCGCGCTCAGCGAAATCCTGCCGATCTTCTCATCCAGCGGCAACGTGTAGGTGCCGGTAACGGTCGCCTTGTTCTTGGGCGAGAGGTTGAGCGGCTGGCCCTGCACCGCGAGCGGGAACGCGGTAAAGCCGGCGAGCGTCGGCGAGGCCACCCTGACCGCCTTGGAGTTCAGGTAGGCATAGCCCGCGTCCACGGTGAAGCCCTGGAACAGGTGCACGGTGGCATCGGCCTCGATACCCCAGATCCGGGTCTTGCCGAGGTTGATCGGTGCCGACGAGGGAGGCAGCGGCGCGCCGAAGTGGTTCGACGGGCTCAGGCCGAACTGGACCTGCTGATTGCTGAAGTTGTTGTAGAAGCCCGCGAGGTTGAACGTACCGCGGACCAGGCCACGGAACGTCGACTTGAGCCCGGCCTCGTAGGCATCCAGCTTTTCGGGCTGGAACGTCGAAAGATCGACGCCGCCGAAGTCGGGCGCATCGGGCTTCACGCCGCCGGCGCGATAGCCGCGCGAGTATTTCGCATAGATCAGGACATCGCGGATCGGCTTGTAATCGAGATCGATCAGCCAGGTGGGCGCCTTGGATTTCTGCGATACGATCACGTCGGGGCATGTCGATCCGGCAGGCAGCAGCGTCAGCGTGTGAATGCAGGTCACGCCCTGATCGGTGGTGAACGTCTCGATCGCGTCAGCGCTCGTCTTGTCCCACGTGTAGCGGATGCCGCCGGTGAGCTTGAGCGTGTCGGTCAGCTTGAGAGTCGCCTGCGCATAGGCGGCGACGTCACGCGTGGACGTCCGTGCGACCTGATAGTTGTACCCGCTGCTGGCGGGCAGGATCAGGCCCGGGCCGAGCGGCAGCGAGGGATAGGGATTGGTGCAGGTCGGGCTGCGCGTCGTGCTGATATCGGGGCAGTACGAATCGACCGAGCTCTGCACGCCCGATGCGCCGAGCGGGCTCGACTTCTCGAAGTAGAAACCGCCCTGCCAGTGCAGCTTGTCGCCGCCGACGGTGCCCTGGAACTGGAGTTCCTCGGTGAAGGTCGATTGGGCGGCGTTGTCGAGGCCCGGCGCCGGATGGTTGTTGGCGTAATCGAAGCGCTCACCGTTCTGGGCGATGTAATTGGTCGCGAAGATCGCCGTGTTGGAATTCTGACGCAGTTCGCCGTAGCTGGCGATGTTCTTGACCGTCAGGGCGTCGGAGGCGAGCCACGTCGTGGTGTTGATGACCTGCCACTGCTTTGTGTCGACCGCCGAGTTGGGAACGTCCTGCTCAATATCGTAGAAGCCGTAATGCGACTGGCTGAGCAGCTGCTGCGTCGCCGACGGCTGCACGTTGCCCGCGTAGACCGGGTATTCGGGCGTCGCGGTGGTCGCGATGAGCTTCTGCGCCGAGCCGTTGTTCTTCGAATGCGAGAACGACACGATGGTGTAGTTCTGCAGGTCCGGCGAAAGATCGGCGATGAAGCTGGCGCGCAGCGCGGTAAAATCGACGTTGCCGAACGTGCTCGGGCCGATCCCGCTGTGGTTGGTGATGTAGCCGCCGCGCGACTGGCGATCAAAGCCCAGCCGCATCTTGAAGGTATCGCCGAGCGGAATGTTGATCACGCCCTCGATGCCCTTGAGGCGGTAATCGCCGAGCGAGCCTTCGAGATAACCCTCGAGCTTGTCGGTCGGCTTCTGCGGCACGAGCAGAACCGCGCCGCCGGTGGTGTTGCGGCCCTGCAGCGTACCCTGCGGTCCTTTGAGGACCTGCACGTTCTGGAGATCGAACAGGCTGCCCGCGCCCGCGCCGTCACCCACGACAGTGCCGTTGTTGCCGCCGCGCAGCGCGACGACGTCGGCGAAGTACACGCCGACCGTGGGGTTGGTGCCCACGTCCTGGTTGAAGCCGCGCAGCGAGAAGGTCGTGTTGTCGGTGCCGAAGTTGCTGTTCACGGCCAGTGATGGCGTCGTGGCGGCCAGATCGCCGGCGGTCAGCACGTTGCGGTTCTGAAGCGACTGCTGGTTCAGCACCGTGATCGAGATCGGAACGTCCTGCAGACGCTCGTCCGTGCGGCGCGCGGTGACGATGATGTCACCCCCGGCTGCGGCGCCGCCCGCATCCTGCGCGCTGGCGGGCGTTGCCAGGACCGCAGCGATCGCGCCAAGCCCTGCACACGTCAGAAAACTTACCCTCATCATCATCGACTCCCTCATGAGCGGCTGTGCGATTGAGGTTGCCTGAGACGCTCCCTTCCCGGTGGATGGCGGCTTCGGCCACACACCCACGGCCTCGACATCGAGGCGATATCGAGCGGTTGCCGATTGTGTGCTACTTGCCCGAAGCCGGCATCACGTCCGCGAAGATATCGGGGCGATCAGATCCTCATTGGTCTCGCTTTGGCTAGCGCCCTTGGCAGAACCATGTTCTCGCGGCTTGACGAAAATCGACAAAATGCTGCAGTTGCGATGGCAGGAGCGCAATCCGTGCTGCGCAGCAAAATGCCGGTCAGAGCCCGATATCGCGGCGGCGCGTCGCCGGCGCGCTGCCCTGGTTGACGGGGGGACGCCGTCCTCCATAGCTGCCGCAAACAGACCGTAGAGGATGTCATTCATGACGAAGGTGATTGTCATTACGGGCGCGGGGTCGGGCCTCGGACGCACGCTGGCGCGCAGTCTCGCGGCGGATGGCGAGACGGTGGTGCTCCTCGGCCGGCGCCTGGCCGCAGTCGAAGCGGTCGCGACCGAGCTTGGCGGAAGCGCCGCGGCGCTGGCGTGCGATGTGGGCTCCGCCGAAAGCGTGCGCGACGCCTTCGCCGAGATCGCGGAGCGCTTCGGCCGGATCGACGTGCTGATCAACAACGCCGGGGTCTATGCCCCGTACCTGGTCGAGGAGGCTGCCGAAGAGCAGATCCTGCAGAGCATCGCCACCAACCTGACGGGCCCGGTGCTGTGTTCACGGGCGGCCACGCCGCTGATGCCGAAAGGCAGCCTGATCATCAACGTCAGCAGCGATACGGTGAGCAATCGCTACTATCCGTTCCTGACGATGTACAAGGCCACCAAGGCGGGCCTGGAAGCCTTCTCGGAGAACCTCCATTTCGAGCTGGCACCGCGCGGCATTCGCGTCACCGTGGTGCGCGCGGGCCCGATGTTCGAGCCCGAAATGAGCTGGTCGATCGATCCCGAACTGGCGGGACGCTTCCAGACGGCGCGCATCGCGCACGGCATTCCCGAGACTGGAGGCGCGCCCGCGCAGTTCAGCTCGGTCCCGGCGATATTCCGCGCGGTGATCGACTTACCCGCCGATCTGACCGCCCCGCTGATCTCGCTCGGTGGCCAGCTCGGGTAGAGCGGCAGGCCCGGACAGCACGAAGCCTTCGTATCCCGCCGCGGCAATCGCATCGCACTTGGCGCGGTACACGCCGAGACCGCCAAGGTAGGGCATGAAGCGGCGCGGTTTGCCGGGGATGTTGGCGCCGACGTACCAGGAGTTCGCGCGCGGATAGAGTGTGCCGTCGGCGACTTGCTGGACGTGTTCCACCCATTTGGCCTGCGCCTCGGGCTCGGCCTCGATCGCGGCGAGGCCTTGCGCGCGCAAGTGTTCGAGGCAGTCGGTGATCCAGTCGACGTGCTGCTCGATCGATTTGACCATGGCGGTGAGCGGCCCGGGGCTGCCGGGGCCGGTGACGAGGAACAGGTTCGGGAACCCCGCCGAGGCCAGCCCCAGATAGGTCTCCGGCCCGCCGGCCCAAGCCTCGTGCAGGGTGAGCCCGTCGCGGCCGGTGATCGCGATCCGCGCGGCGGCGCCGGTAAGCGCGTCGAAACCGGTGGCGAAGACGATCGCGTCGAACGGTGCCTCGCCCTCGGTGGTCTCGATGCCCTCCGGCGTGATCCGCACGATCGGCGTCTCGCGCAGATCGACGAGGCGCACATGCGCGCGGTTGAACATCTCGTAATAGCCCTTGCCGAGACAGGGGCGTTTGGTCGCGAACGGATAGCTGCGCGGGGTGAGCCTTTCCGCGGTGACCGGGTCCTTGACGGTCTCGCGGATCCTGCCGCGCACGAACTCGGACACCGTTTCGTTCGCGGCCTCGTCGACCATCAGGTCGCTGTACGTCAGCCGCAGCGCGAACAGGTGGCTGTTCTCCCACGCGTTGCGGTACGCCTCCTGGCGTTCCTCGGCGCTGACCGAAAGCGCCGCGACGGTGGGGAACGCATAAGGGATGCCCTGGCGCGAATGGCGCGAGCGTTCGTGGCGCTCGCCCGACGTCTTGCGCCACTCGGCGAGCGCTTCGGGTGTCAGCGGATGGTTGAGGACGGGCGCGGTGTAATTGGGTGTGCGCTGGAATACGGTGAGCTGCGCCACTTTGTCCGCGATCGCGGTAGACGTCTGCACGCCGGAGGAGCCGGTCCCGATCACCGCGACTCGCTTGCCGGTGAAGTCGATCGGCTCGTGTGGCCAGGTGCCGGTATGATAGATCTGGCCCGCGAAGCTCTCGCGCCCTTCGATCGCGGTGAAGTTCGGCATCGAGATCGCGCCGCCGGCGAGGATGAAGAAGCGGGCCTCGAGGGTATCACCGTTGTCGAGCCCGACAGTCCAGCCATTGGCCGGCTCATCGAACGTCGCCGAGGTGACGCGCGTGTCGAAGCGGATGTCGCGCCTGAGGTCGAAGCGATCGGCCACGTGATTGAGGTAGCGCAGCAGCTCGGGCTGGCCCGGATAGCGCTCGGACCAGTCCCATTCGTCCTCGAGTTCCTTCGAGAACGAGTAGCTGTAGTCGAAGCTTTCCACGTCGCAGCGTGCGCCGGGATAGGCGTTCCAGTACCAGGTGCCGCCGACGCTCGGCGCCGCCTCGACCGCGAGCACGCTGAAGCCCGCGTCGCGCAGCCGCTTGATCAGGTAGAGCCCCGAAAATCCCGCGCCGACGATGACGGCGTCATACCGATCTGGCATCGCTTATGCGGCGGCCATCGTGACGGCGGTGATCGGTTCCTCGCCGGCCAGTTTCACCCGCTGGAGCTCGCGCCCGCAGGCGAGGTCGAACGGCACCACGCGGTGCATCGTGCCGGTGTTGTCCCAGATCAGGATGTCACCGACCTCCCACTCGTGCCGATATTTGTACGCAGGTTTCTCGGCGAGATCGAGCAGGCGGCGGATCAGCGCGTCGCCTTCCGGCTTGGGCAGGCCCGGAACATCGCGGATCGTCTCGCCGAGCAGCAACGACTTGCGCCCCGTGCGATGGAGCCAGACCAGCGGGTGCGTGGTCGCCGGGATCTTGCGCTCACCCCACAGATCGAGCTGCCACTCGGTGGGATTGGGGAACGCCTTGCGCTGGATCGTCTCCTGCGAATGCACCGCTGTCAGCCCGTCGACCGTGCGCTGCTCCTTCGGGGAGAGAGAGTCGTAGATCGCGTACGTGTTGGCGAACTCGGTCTGGCCGCCCTCGGGCGCCAGCGCGCGGGCGCGCAGCACCGACGCCAGTGCGGGGTACTCCATGTAGGTATCGTCGAAGTGGAAGTAGTACGTGCCCTCGGTGTATTCGGCGAAGATCGGGCTCTTGGTCTTGTCGGACGAGACCTTGGTGATGTCGGTGCCGTGCTCGTTGCGCGGGGTGCCGAGCGTCCTGGCGAACTGCAGCTGCTCCTCGTCGGTCATGTCGGCGCCGCGGATCAGCAGCACGCCGCGCTGCTCGAGCAGCGCGCGCAGTTCGCCGGCGAGCGAGCCGTCGAGCAGCGCAGCGCGGTCGGCGATGACCTGGGTGCCGATGCTCGGGCTCAGATCGATCGTGGTGAGTGCCATTAAACCTCTCCCGTTTTCTTTTAGCGAACAAGCTCTTCGGCCGGCCCGAACTCCAGCCCCGCGAACTCGCCCTTCTCGCGCCATTCGCGGATCAGCGTGTCGAACGCGTCGTAGCCGGGGCCGTAGGGCTCACCGAAGATCGTGAAGCGCGTGACCTCCAGCCCCTCGTTGTTGTTGTAGCCCGGCGTGCACGATTGCCAGAAGCCGACGTCGAGCATCAGGTTCTCGCGCGTCGTCCTGACCCACTCCGCCTCGGCCTCGGCCGTCGGCTCGACCGTACCGCCGCCGCGCGCCATCGCTTCGCCGATGATGTGCGCGATGTGCCGGCCCTGCTGGTCGTACATCTGGGTGATGCTGCCCGAGACGCCGCCCTGGACGTAGCCGGTGAAGAACAGGCCGGGGAAGCCGTGGATGCTCATGCCGTGGAGCGTGCGGAAACCGTCCTTCCAATGCTCGTACAGCGACTGTCCGCCGCGTCCCTCGATCACGTCGATGCCGTAGCGGCGGCGCATGTCGGTGGTGGTCTCGAACCCGCTGGCATAGATGATGCAGTCGACCGGATATTCGGTGCCCCCCGCGATGATGCCGGTCTCGGTCATGCCCTCGATGCCGCGCGCCTCGGATACGTCGACCAGATCGACATGGGGCAGGTTGAAGGTCGGCAGGTAGTCGTCGTTGAAGCATGGTCGCTTGCACAGGAAGCGATACCACGGCTTGAGGATTGCGGCCTTCGCGGGATCGGCGACGATGCTGTCGACGCGCGCGCGGATGCGCTCCATCGCGCGGTAGTCCTCCTCCTCGCGCATCGCCATGAACTCTTCGAGCGTCAGGTCGCGCCAGCCCTCGGCCTTGCGCCGCGCCTGGATGTTGCGGTTGAGCTCGCTCCACCCGTCACAGATCAGGTCGACGGTTTCGGGTGCGTAGACGTCGTTGATGCCGAGATGAAAGTTCTGCATTCGCTCCAGCTGCCAGCCGGGCTTGAGCTCGCTTGCCCATTTGGGATCGGTCGGCCGGTTGCCGCGATCGTCGATGTACGACGGCGTGCGCTGGAACACCGTCAGGTGCTCGGCGTACTTCGCCAGGAACGGCACGCACTGGACGGCGGTGGCGCCGGTGCCGATCACCGCGACGCGCTTGCCCGCCAGCTTGTCGAGCACCGGGGCATCGGGCGTGCCGCCGGTGTAATCGAAGTCCCAGCGGGTGGTGTGGAAGCTGTGGCCCTTGAAGTCGCGGATGCCGGGCACGCCGGGGAGCTTGGGCCGGTTGAGCGGGCCCGGGCACATCACCACGTAGCGCGCGCGGATGTCGTCGCCGCGGTTGGTCGTGACATGCCAGCGGCTCTCGTCCTCGTGCCAGCGCATCGCGTTGACGACGGTGGCGAACACCGCGTGCTCGTAGAGCCCGAAATGGCGGCCGATCTGCTGGCAATAGGCGAAGATCTCGTCGCCGAACGAATAGCGGTTGCGCGGCATGTAGCCGAGCTCTTCGAGCAGCGGCAGGTAGGTGTACGATTCGACGTCGCACTGGATGCCGGGATAGCGGTTCCAGTACCAGGTGCCGCCGAAATCCCCGGCGCGGTCGATGATGCGGATTTTCTCGACGCCTGCTTGCCGCAGCCGGCCCGCCGCGATCAGCCCCGCGAACCCTCCGCCGAGCACGATGGCATCGACCTCGTCGGTCAGCGGCGCACGCTCGGGAAACTCTTCGTAAGGCTCGAATTCGAGGAACTCCTCGAGCTCGGCGTCCATCTCGACATATTGCGCGAAACCCTCGGGACGGCGGCGCTTGTCGGCTTCGGCGCGGTAGCGCTCGCGCAGCGCGGCAAGGTCGATATCCGGGGTATTCGTCGGTGCGCAGTGCATCTTCTGGCCTTTCAGACGACGACCCAGACGCTCAAATGGCGCGGGTCTCTCGTTCTCTCCGGTTCGATTGATGTCATATTGGGCGACATCGTGTCCATCAATTTCTTGCGCGTTCGAGATTCGCCGCTAAGCTGGGGGCAATCGCGGAAGCATTCGACATTCCGCGAACGGTGAGAGGATGCCGATCATGGTCAAGATGGTGTGGCTGCTACGGCGCAAGCCCGGGATCACGCACGAGCAGTTCCGCGACCATTACGAGAGCAGCCATGCGGTGCTCGGCCAGACGTATTTCGGCCACCTTATCACGTCCTACGTCCGCAATTACAATCCGCCGGCCAAGACGCCGGGACCCGGCGCCACGGCGACCGAGCAGGTGCTCGCCGCCAAGGGCTGGGATTACGATTGCTTCACCGAGTGGGAATTGCCTACCGAAACGGCGCTGGACGAGGTGTTCGCGCTGCTGGCGGACCCGGTGATCGGCAAGATCTTCCACGACGACGAGGAGCACTTCCTCGATCGCTCCTCGGTCCGACTGGTGCGCTGCGACGTGCGCCGGACGGTGGCGGCATGACCGCGGCGAACCCCAATCTTGCGGTGCAGGACCGTTTCGTCGCGGCGGTTTTCGCCGGCGATTCGGCGACGCTTCACGAACTCGCCGCGCCCGATTTCGTCCTGCTCGAAGGATCGGGGCTTCCGTTCGCGGGAGACTTCCCGGGCGCTGACGGTTTCCTCCGGTTCCTGGGCATCTTCGCCGAAGTCTTCGACATCGAAGTGCTCGCGCCCGTCCGCAGCTTCCAGTCGGATGACCCTGACGTGCTGGCGACCGAGTTCGAACTGCGCGCGGTCGACCGCGCCACGGGGAAGCCCTTCGAATCCTCGCTGATCGAAGTCTGGACTTTCCGCGAGGGCAAGGTCGCCTCAATCAAACCGCATTATTTCAACGTCCCGGACCGCTCGTAGAAGCGCACCGGAGGGAGAGAACGATGGCTGAATATATCGAGCGCACCGCCTATTTCGCCGCCGGGCCCGTCGTCCTGGTCATCGGCGCGGGCGGGCTCGGCCTGTCGGTGGCGCGCCAGCTTGGCAAGCAGGCGGCGCTGGTGATCGTCGATATCGATCCCGCGCATCTGGAGCGCAGCGTCGCCGCGCTGACTCACGAAGGCTATACGGTGCGCGGCATCACCTGCGACATCACCGATCCCGCGCAGACCCGCGCGCTGGGCGAGGATCTGGCGCAAGGCCCCGGCGTGCGCGTGCTTGCGCATATCGCCGCGGTGGGCATGTCGATCGGCGACTGGCGCAAGATGATGGACGTCGACCTGATCGGCGCGCACCTCGTCGCTGAAGCCGTCGGCCCCCACATGGTCGCGGGCGGCGTGGGCATCTTCATCTCCTCGCTCGCAAGCTACCTGCCGCGGCGCGATGCGCATCTCGAAGCACTGCTCAAGGCCCCGCTCGGCCAGGGCTTCGAGGACGGGATCGTCAGCCATCACGGCAGGGAGCCCGACTTCGACTGGACGTACAATTACGCCAAGCTTGGGGTGAACCTGCTGGCCGAGAAGCTCGCGATCGAGTGGGGCCCGCGCCAGGTGCGCGCCGTGTCGCTCTCGCCGGGCATGATCGACTCGCCGATGGCGCGCGCCGAAGGCCCGACGCTACCCAGCCATGACGGCACCGAGACCCGCGTCACCCGCGGCGACAAGGCCCGCGAGATCCCGCTTGGCCGGCAAGGCTCGATGCTCGAGATCACCAGCGTGGTGGCGTTCCTGGCGTCTGACGCGGCGAGCTACCTCAACGGCATCGACATTCCGGTCGATGGCGGACACCGCGCTCACTGGCGCGCGACGGGGATCATCGAACGATGACCGACCATTATCCGACCGCCCCGCTCGATCCGCTCGCCGAGCAGGTGGCATTGTTCTTCGCGCACGATCCGGGCTGGCTCGCGCTGACCGAGACGCCGCCCGCGCTGGTGCGCGCCGGAATGCGCGCCGCCGCCGCGCCGACGCGGCTGCCGGCGCTGCCCCGCGTCGAGGACCACGAGATCGCGGTGGCCGGCGGCACGATCCCGCTGCGCCTTTATGCGCCTGTCGCCTCGGCGCCTGCGGTGCTGGTCTGGGCGCATGGCGGAGGCTGGACGCTGGGCTGCACCGACGAGATCGACGGCTTCTGCCGCGCGCTCGCCGCCGCCACCGGATGCGCGGTGGTCTCGGTCGATTACCGCCTCGCGCCCGAGCATCCGTTCCCGACTGCGGTGGAGGATCTCGAAGCAGCGGTGCTGTGGGTGGCGGACAACCTCGGCGAAATCGCCAGCCCGGGCGCGCCGGTCTTCGTCGGCGGTGACAGCGCGGGCGGGAACCTCGCGACCGTGGTGACGCGCCGCATCCATGCCGCG
Organism: Actinobacteria bacterium 21-64-8; assembly: GCA_903970225.1. Lineage (GTDB taxonomy): Bacteria > Pseudomonadota > Alphaproteobacteria > Sphingomonadales > Sphingomonadaceae > Novosphingobium. Next base: position 16,057 of record CAJCHR010000474.1, read on the forward strand.
GGCTCCGCACGGATCACCGGAAACGTGCTCGCCTATCCGATGGTCGAGGCGCCGGACGCCGAGTCGCTCCGCAGGTTCGAACCCCCATGCCTGGGCCTGCGCGAAGTGACCTATTTCAGCGGGCTCTACGCGCCCGATCCGGCGGCGCACCGCCACCCGGATTTCGTACCGTCGCTCGCGGGCGACCTCGGCGTGCTGCCGCCGACCCTGATCATCACCGCCGGGTACGATATCCTGACCGAGCAGGGGGAGACGTATGCGCGGACACTGGCCGCGCAGGGTGTCGAAGCCGAACTGTGGCAGCACCCGGGCATGATTCACGGCTACCTGACGCTCGACGCATTTCTGCCCGGGCCGGGCGCGGAGACCATCGCCGGGATCGCCGCATTCGTGACCCGTCATCGATAATTACATCAGCGAGCCAGCATGGCGCTTAGCCCGGCGGTGCGTTATCGCCGGGTGACATGCTGATGATCCCTTCCGTCCATGCCGCCTGAGGCAAGTCCCGCCAAGTACCAGACGCCGCTGCGCGCGGCGCAGCGCGAGCAGATGCGCAGCCGCATCGTCAACGCGGCGCGCGAACGGTTTCACGAGCGGCATTACGATATCACGACGATGGACGAGATCGCGGTCGCAGCCGGAATCCGCCGCTCGACGCTGTACCTGCATTATCGCGACAAGTCCGAGATCCTGCTCGAACTGATCACCGAGTACGGCGCCAAGGCACGGGCGATGCTCGCGACCCTGCCGGGGCCGCCTGCCACGCTCACGGCGATCCAGGACTGGGTCGGTGAAGTCGCCGCATTCATCGCCAGCGAACGCGCGCCGCTGTCGATCATCGTCGAAGTGCGGCGGCGCCAGGGTTTCGCGGGCGCGATGGAAGGCCTGACCAACGAACTGCTCGGCGCGCTTGCCGCCAACAACCCGGCGCTGCGCGGGATCGAGTCCACGGGCGCCGACCCCCTCTTGCGCGCGCGCGCGCTGATGCTGATCCAGGAACTGATGTATGCCTGCGAGGTCCACCTCGAGAGTCTCGACGATCCCTGCGGCCGTGCGTTGCTGGCGGTCGCGGCGCAGGATTTCCATACGTTCCTGACGGGTCTGGATCAGGAGCCCGGTTCGTCCTGATCAGGCTTTGCGGCGCGCAGCGCGCCCGTTAGCTTGCGCTCGCGGAGAGCGGAGACATCATATGGCGCGAATATTCATTACCGGAAGCACGGACGGGCTCGGCCTCGCCGCGGCGGAGGCGCTTATCGCCGAGGGTCACTCAGTCGTGCTTCACGCGCGCACGGCGCAGCGGGTTTCGGCGGTCGCCGAACTGGCCTCGGCAGGCGTGGTCATCGGCGATCTCGCCAATGCGGCCGATACGCGCAGCGTCGCAGACCAGGTCAACGCGATCGGGCGCATGGACGCGGTGATCCACAATGCCGGAGTGTACAGCGTGCCGCAGCGCGGCGCGACGCCGGAGGGCCACGCGGTCACGGTCGCGGTCAACACGCTCGCGCCGTTCATCCTGACCGCGCTGATCGAGCGGCCCGAGCGGCTGGTCTATCTCAGCAGCCGGCTTCATCACGGCGGCTCCGGGCCGCTTCAGGATCTCGACTGGACGAAACGGCCCTGGGACACCGCGCGCGCTTATGCCGAGAGCAAGCTCCATCTTGCCGCACTGGCCGGCGCGCTGGCGCGGCGCTGGCCCCACGTGGTCAGCAACGCGGTCGATCCCGGCTGGGTGCGCACGCGGATGGGCGGGGCGACCGCGACGGTCGATATCGAGACCGGCGCACGCACGCAGGCATGGCTGGCGGTGAGCCGCGATCCGGCCGCATTGGTCAGCGGCGGCTATTGGCGGCACATGGAGCGGGAACAGCCCGCTGCCGAAGTGACCGACGAGGCATATCAGGACGCGCTCGTGACCGCGCTGGAAGGCCTGACCGGGGTTACACTCAGCTGAACCCGCGAGGCTACGGCGATCGCAATCGCGCGAAATCGGGATTGTTACTAATCTTTGTTATGAACGGAAGCGAAGTTGGCTTACACCACTCTCGTGCGTGCCTGCGAACGACAGGCGCCGCGGGGGAACGAGGAGCTGGCTCCGATGATCACGGACCTGTTTTTACGGGATCGCAGAGGCGTTTCACTGACCGATGCCGAGCGCCGGGCGCTCGAGCGATCCGTCTCCGAAAAGCGAACATTGGCGCCGCACACCACGCTGCGACGACAGGGCGAATTCGGCGCCGAAAGCGCGCTGATCCTCGAAGGTTTCATGTCACGCTATATCGACGATCACAGGGGGCTGCGGCAGCTCGTCGCGATCCATGTTCCCGGCGAGTTCGTCGACCTGCACTCCTACCCGATGCACGTGCTCGATCATGGCATCGAGGCGTTGACGGGCGCCACCATCGCCATCGTCACGCATGATGCGCTCGACCGCCTGATCGACGAGCGGCCGGAGATCGCACGCAAGCTCTGGTTCGCAACGCTGATCGACGCGGCGCTTCACCGTGCCTGGCTGTTCCGCGTCGGACGACTCGACGCAGTCGGCCGGGTCGCGCATTTCATCAGCGAGATGAACGCGCGGCTCGAGGGCGTCGGCCTCAGCGATGGACGCCAATTCGTGCTCGGCTTCACCCAGGGTGATCTGGCCGAAGCCTGCGGCCTGACCACCGTTCACACCAACCGCGTGGTGCGTCATCTGCGCGAGGCCGGGCTGTGCGCATTCCGAGCCTCGCTGGTCGAGATCTACGATCGCAAGGAACTCGAGCGCCGCGGCGATTTCGACCCGTATTACCTTTATCTCGACAAGGAGATGAGCGCCGCGAAAGCCTGAAGTCCGGCCGGCGCGGCGCGCATTCGATCAAGCCGGCAGCAACCGCTTGCGGCGCTGGAGCCGCAGCGTGGCGCCGATCAGGCCGAATCCCATGATCAGCAGCGCCCAGCTTGCGGGCTCCGGCGCGCCCAGGGCTTGCGGAGTGAAGCCGGCGAGATCGGAGTCCTTGAAGCCGAAGACGTAGAACTGGTTCTGGCCCGAATTGGCCGGATCGAAATCGTTGTCGTTGGCGATGTACAGCGTGTGCAGGGTGTTGCCGAACGCATCGACCACGTCCTTGCCGAACGCGATGCCTTCGATCTTGGACGGGATCTGATCGGCCGAGATACCGAACGCCTTGAGCGCGCCGACCAGATCGAGGAACGCGCCCTGGTTCTTGGCGTACTTGAGCGAGGTCACTGTCGACAGGTTGGTCACGCCCTTGATGTCGGTCGCGCCGCTGAGATCCACTTCGAACAGCGTCTTCACTTTGGCCTTGCTGCCGTCGCCCAGTCCCTTGCCGTCGCGCTCATCGACCAGGAAGTGCGTGGCATCGACCGCAACGATGTCGCTGATGCCCGAGCCGGTGGTCAGCTGATAGGCGTATTCGTGAGTCGCGCCGCTGGCGACATCGATCGTCACGATCCGCACGGTGCCGACCGGGTCGTTGACCAGGTTCGCCTGCATGATGCCGACCAGCGTCTTGCCGTCGGGCATGATCGCAAGGCCTTCCATGCCCTTGTTCGCGGTGCGGCCCACGGTGTTGCCGCTGATCTCGGTGGCGCCCGAGGGGGAGGGGTTGTTCACGTAAAGCTCGGCCGGGACCGCATACGTGCGGATGACCTTGCCCGTCGCGCTATCGAACTGGCGCACATAGGGTCCGTATTCGTCGGAGATGAACACCGATTTGCCGTCGTTCGCGACCCGGATCGATTCGGGATCGAACCGCGCGTCGGCGGGGTTGCCTGAATTCTTGCTCGGATCGTAGTTGTCCGAGCGGCCGGTGTAGTAATATTTGCCGCCGGAGTTGACCCAGTTGCCCGGGGCAAGCGGATTGCCGTTGATGTCGTTCCCCAGCCCGGCGCCGCTCCCGTAAGCAAGCGGGGCGGCGCTGTAGAGCAGCGTCGTCGCGGAAAGCTGCGGGCTCAGCGTGAAAGGCAGCGCGCTGCCCGGCGCGGCCGCGTTGAGCGCCAGCGTCAATGTCTGGAAGCGGCTGATGTACGAGGTCGTGCTGTCGACGGCGTTGTTGTAGACCAGCGCATTCGGGCCGCGATCGGGCACTGCGTAGAACGTGTTGCCCCCGGCATAAGCGAGCCCGGAACCAATGCCCCCCAGGTCGTTCTGCGGCAGCCCGTTTTCGAGCGAGTAGGTCAGGCCCGACAGATCGACCCCGGTGCCGGCCGAGCTGCCGCTGAGCGAACCGGTGGCGATCAGCACGGGCGCCGCGCTGAGCGGTGCGGCGACGAATCCGGCGATCGCGGCAAGAGCGATGAATCTGCGCATGTGTGTCCCCCTTCTTTTTGAAGTTGTGGGGGACGCTGCTAGCGCGGGATTGTGACGGTTTTGCTGCGACCACTGCGGCTTATTGCTGCGCAAACGGATTATACTGCGCAAGCTTACTCTTCAGGGGGCGATGAGGCGCCCAATCTCCAAGACAACCGGGAATCGCAGGCCGTGGCGGAACTACCGAGGCGCGATCTCGGCAATCTGCATTCTGGAAAATCACGCTCAATAGAAAGACCATGCGCCAACTCCTCCATGATGACCGCTGCGGGACTGCTTTTATTCATTCGTTTTTTCGAGCATTGGCCATATTAACTATACTCAACTAATTTTGCCGCAAAGCGATATATATTGGCGAAGCTTGACCGCGCCGATATCTTAATGGATAAATATGCGATGAACCGGGCTGGAAATGCTCGGTTAACGGGGACACGAATACTATTTTATCAGGTGAGATGATCGGCTTGAAAGATAGCCAGGACGCGGGACCGCCGTGCGCCATGCACGAGCCCGGACTGCGCGTCAGCCTGGTGCTTCACAGATTCAGCCGCGGCGGTACCGATCGGGTGGCCGCGCATCTTGCGCGCGGATTTGCCGATCGCGGGATGACGGTCGACCTGATCGTGTTCACCCGCAGCGGCGAAATCGACGGTGTGCTGACCGACCTGATCGGCCCGGGCATCGCGATCACTTATCTGGGAGCCGGGAACGGGCCGCGATCGCTCGATCTGATCCGCGGGCTCCCCGGACTGGTCCGCCGCCTGCGCCGCGAGCGCCCCGGCGTCGTGATCTCGACAGCCAACAACACCGCGATGATCGCCGCGATCGCGTGCCGCATGGCGCGGCTGAAGGGCCGGCTCTATATCAAGACGACCAACCCGATCGTCTCGTCGCGCCACACCGGCCTGCCCCGGCTGACTCGCAGGCTGAGCTACCGCGTGATCTTCGGCTGGACCGACGGCGTCTGGACGCTGAGCGGCCATGAGAGCGAGGAGATGGTGGCCGCTTTCCCGCGTTTCTCCGGACTGTTCCGCGATGTCATCAATCCTTACGTGACGCAGGCAATGCTCGCGCCGCCGATAGAGCCGTCAGCCGGGTCCTGCGAACGAACGATCATCAGCATCGGGCGCCTGACCGGCCAGAAGCGGCTCGATCGGCTGATCGCCGCCTTTGCCGAGGTGCGTACGCCCGGCGCGCGGCTGCAGATCCTGGGCGAAGGTGAGGACCGGGCCGCGCTGACCGCGCAGATCGAAAGGCTCGGCGTGTCGGACCGTGTCACGATGCCCGGCTATGTGCCGCATGTCGCCGCCGCCTTGCGTGCTGCGGACCTGCTCGTGCTCACGTCGGATTACGAAGGCCTGCCGGCCGTGCTGCTGGAGGCGATGGGCGCCAACCTGCCTGTGATCGCCACGGCCTGCTTCCCCGGCGCCCGTGCGATCCTGGAGCGGGCCGAAGGCTGCGCGATCATCGAGGACACCGCGCCCGCATCGCTCGCCCGCCAGATCGAGGCGCATCTCGCCATGCCCCGGCCCACCAGCCTTCACGCGATCGCCGAACAGTATTCGATCGAGAACGGCGTCCAGAGCCACATCGCCGCGTTAACGAGCTTTATCCAGGGTCCGCCCCTCACCGTTCGCGCCACTCCACCCGGAACAGGTCGAACCGGCGGTCCTTGAGGTTCTGCACCGCGCCCGATTGCCGGCTGGTCAGCAGGTCGTCGAGCGACAGGTCCGCGATCGCGATCGTCTCGGTGTTGGGCGCGGTGTCCGCCGCCACGCCGTCGCGCGCGAACGGGAAATCGCTCGGCGTCAGGATCGCGCTCTCGGCATAGTGCACGTCCATGTTCTCGACGTTGGGCAGGTTGCCGACCACGCCTGATGTAACGACGTAGCACTGGTTCTCGACCGCCCGCGCATGGCAGCAGTAGCGCACGCGCAGGAAGCCGCGGCGCTCGTCAGTGCAGAACGGCACGAACAGCATCAGCGCGCCCTGGTTGACGAGGTGGCGCGCGTGCTCGGGAAACTCGCTGTCGTAGCAGATCATCACGCCGATCGGCCCGCAGTCGGTGTGGATCACGTTGGCACCGAAGCCGCCCTTGATGTTCCACCAGCGCCGCTCGGACGGGGTCGGGTGAAGCTTGTCACGCGTGTGCACGGAGCCGTCGCGCAGGAACACGTACGCGACGTTGCGGATGTCGCCGTTCTCGACTCTCGTCGGGTGCGAGCCGCCGATGATGTTGATCGAATAGCTGACCGCGAGCTTTTCCATGAACGCCACGAAGCGCGCGGTGTAATCGGAGATCCGCTCGATCGCCTCGGCCGGCGCGAGCTTCTTCTTTTCCATCGACAGCAGCTCGAGCGTGAACAGCTCGGGGAACGCGACGAAGTCGCTGCCATAATCGGCCGCGACGTCGACCCAGTATTCGACCTGCTCCTCGAACTCCTCGAACGCGGTGATCCCGCGCATCTGCCACTGCACGGTCGCGATGCGGACCGTCGACGGCAGGCGGCCCTTGAGGCCGTGGAGCTTGTTGACCGTCTCGTGCGGGGCCAGCGGGTTGGCCCAGTACATCAGCACCGCGTTGCCGCCGCTCTCGCGGTCCTGCGGGATGTAGTCGGGCAGCAGTTGCCGCGCCTCGTAGCCCTGCTCGATCTGGAAGTTGATCACCGGATCCTTGATCTTCTTCGCGAGCACCGCGTCGAGATAGTCCTGCGGATTGGCGTACTTGCGCTTCTGGCGCGCGTATCCGGGCATCCGGCCGGCGAAGACGATGCCCTTGAGCTCCAGGTTCTCGCACAGCTCGCGCCGCTTGCGGTAAAACCGCTGGCCGATCCGCAGGCGGCGGAACGCCGGATCGACACAGACCTCGAAGCCGTAGAGGATGTCCGCCTCGGGCAGTACCTGCCGGCCATAGCCGCCGCCGGTGATCTCCTCCCAG
>CAJCHR010000475.1 GCA_903970225.1 Actinobacteria bacterium 21-64-8
CGATGCCGAGATGATCGATCGTCCCGCCGATCAGGTGGGCGACCGCGTTGCTATCGCGCGGTGCGCTCATTCGGTCGCCGCGATCGCGTCGAGCTGGATCAGCGAATTGGCGATCGGCCCGGCGCCCGTGATGACGACCGCCTCGAATGCCGGCAACGGGCCACCATCGGGAAGGAACACGCGGCGCTCCTCCTCGAAGATCGCCAGATCACTAGGCGTGGTCAGGTAGACCGTGAGCTTCGCGAGGTTCCGCATGTCGAGCCCGGCCGATCGTAGCACGTTCAGCATCAGACCGAGCGCGGCACGCGCCTGTGCGCGGACCAGCCCGTCACGAGTGCCGGCAGGTTCGACCAGCCGGCCGTCCTCATCTAGCCCCGGAATGCCCGAGAGAAACAGGAACGGCCCGGCCCAGCGCCCCGCGGGCGCGGCGAACGGCCTGGGCACCGGCCATGCGACCGCGTCGAACTTCAGGCCCGCTGCCGGGTCGAGCGCGGTCAACTCGATCTCGATCAGGCAGCCGCGATGGCCGACCTCGTTGAAGGTGGATACGCACAATGCGGGCTCGTGGTGGGGAAAGAACTGTTTGTGGACGCGGTGGAACACCGCGAAGTCGCTGTCGCGCGCGAGGTAGACGGTCGAGAGCACGATGTCGTCGAAGGTGAGCCCGCTCCGCCCCAGAAGCTGGCGCAGCTCGTTGTAGCAATACCAGGCCTGTGCGGCGATCGGCCCGTCGCGACTGTCGGGGTGGCTGCGGCCGGTGGCGAGCGCGCGGCCTTCTTCGGGCAGGTCGTCGAAGCCCATGACCAGCGGCTTGCCGGGCTCCTGGGTCTTGATCGCGATGTGGCCCGCGGTGAACGTCAGCGGGCCCGATCGGACCGCTTGCGAGTAGTGCGAGGCCGAGGGCAAGGGGGTCTGCGAGACGCCCGCGACCACGTCGCGCCGCGGGAACAACGGATTGACGCCGGGCGCGACCGCGATCGCGTCGATCCCGATCCACGCGCTCGGCTGCGTCGGGAACGCGCCGATGCCCAGCCCGCTCGAGGGCGAGGGCTTCGGCTGCCACGTGATCCGCACATTCTCGTAGACCGGGAAGAAACGCTTGTCCTTCTGCCAGATGTGCTGACGCAGGATCTGAGAGTTCTCGCTGCCGGCCTTCTGCAAAACCTGCTCGATGCCGTCGTGCGCGGCCCAGGCGCTTTGCGCGACCAGCCCCTCGTCCCGGTCGGCAAGGACTTCGCCCTGCTCCTTGCGCCGACCTTCGGCGGGGAGATCGGCAAAACCGCTACCAGTGACCGCCGGGGACACGCCCGAGGTGAAAATCAGGCCGTGCGAGACCACCGCAGCGGGATAGGCTGGAAACAGGGCGGACTCGGCAGATAGCCGGATTTCCGTGCGCTTGACGGCGAGATCGACGCTCAAATTCTGCTCCATCGGTAACACTTGGCGGCACCGGCCAGCGACGGCGGCACTCGGCTTTGCCAGCCCTACCGCGCTCCGCTGGGCGCCGCGCACTGGTTGCTCCCGGCGCTCGACATATGTGGACCTCCGACAGCCAGCACCCTGCGTTCGGCACACATATGTGTCGCGGCGAGGTGCCGGAGTTGCCTTGCCGCCGCGCTGCATGGTGTCGGGACGGGATCCTGCGATCCGCAGCCGATCCCTTGCCGCCTCCAGTACCGAGAAAGCCCGCGCCATGTACCCCGCCGACGCCACTCCCTCCTCAGATCACGTCTTGCGTCGCTCGGTTATCGAATCGCCGGACGGTGTGAAGCTGGCCGTCGTCGAGGCCGGAAATCCGGCGATGCCCGGCATCCTGTGCGTCCACGGGTTCGCGCAGAGCAGCCAGTCGTTCGGTCGGCAGTTCGCTTCCGAGCTTGCACAGGGCTACCATCTGGTCGCGTTCGACCACCGCGGCCATGGCGCGTCGGACAAGCCCTCCGCTCCCGAAGCCTATGTCGGTTCGCAAGTCTGGGCCGACGACATCGCGGCGGTCATCGCGGCGACGCATCTGCAGCGGCCGGTGCTGCTCGCGTGGTCGTTCGGCGGGTACGTCGCGATGGATTATGTGCGTCACCACGGCACCGGCGCCATCGCCGGCATCAACATGGTCGCGTCGACCGGTGGCCTCGTCAGTTCGTTCATCATGGAAGCGGCCAGCGCCGCGGCCGAGGGACCAAGCACGAGTGCGGACCTGGGCGCCTTCATCCGCGCCGCTGCAGACACCGCCGAAAGCTATGCCACGTCGCAGACCCCCGAGGAACGCCAGGCACTGTTCGCGACCGAGTTGATGATGCCTGCTTACGTCCGGCGGGCCATGGCGACACGCGATAACAGCCACTACGACTTGCTGGACGCGATCGATGTGCCGATCCTGTTCAGCACCGGCACCGAAGATCCGCTCGTCCCGCCGCAGGACGTGGAGAAGATCCGTGCCGCCATCCCGCAGGCGACTTTATCGACGTACGACGGCGCTGCGCACTTCCCGTTCGTGGACGACACCGCGCGCTTCAATCGCGAGCTTGCCGCATTCGTTCAGCAGGCGCAGGCGCGCTAGCCTGGCCGGGCAGCGCGATCGCACATATGCGAAGCGCTCGAGGCGGGCCATTGCACCGTCCGGCGGTGAGCCCGTAGCCCCAGGATAATCACTTCGATCGGGATTTCGCGGACGATGGCTCGGATGTGCAGAATCACTCGCAGGCCAGCTGGTGATCCCAAGGCGGCACGTCGCCAATGAAGCGCCCACGTGTCGCTGGCGTGCCGATAGCGTGGGGCTTGGGTCACTGCTGTGGTTCCGTTGCGCTGGGCCTGATCGGCAGCCAGTACATGCTGTTCATGACGCAGTTCGTGGGCATGTCTCCGGGTCTGGTGGGCGCGATCTTCGCGTTTGCGAAGTTGTCCGACGTGCTTTCGGACGTGATCGTCGGGCTATTGTCCGACCGGATCGACACGCGCTGGGGCAGACGCCGGCCATGGCTGTTTGCAGGCGCACTGCTGCTGCCGATCAGCGTCGTCGCGATCTTTCACTCCGATCACGTGAGCGCAGGGTGGCTTGGCGCGGCCTCGGTGGGTGCGATCCTCGTCATGTACGTCGGTTACACCTGTATCCACATCCCGCTGGTCGCGATGTCCGCCGAGATCACGACGAGCTACAAAGAGCGCGGCTCGCTGTGGGCGTACGGTATGTTCTTCCAGGTGCTGGGCAACACGACCGGGATCGCCGGCACGCCGATCCTGCTGCTGCTCTTCGGCGGAGGGATCGGCGCCTATCATGCGACCTCGCTGATGCTTGCCGGGTTCATGCTCCTGACCGGGCTGATCTGCGTGATCGGAACCGCAAAAGCCCCCCGCCCCGCAGCATTAACGAGCCTGATCGAACGCGTGTCGCCAAGGGAATGGCTCAGCACGCTCCTGAGCAACGGCCCGCTGATGGCCTATGCGTTCTTCTCCACCGTCTCGATCCTGTCGTTGTCGATGATGAGCGTCAGCATGACGTTCTTCCTGTTCGATATCCTGAAGCTCGGCCAGCCGGGCATGATCGTCTACGGTTCGGCCGGTCTGCCGGGTTCGATCCTGGGGCTGGTCCTGTTTATGTGGCTGATGAAGCGCGTACCCAAGCATATCCTGGCGGGCTGCGCGGCCTTCGTCGATGCGTTCGTGGTGCTGGGATTGCGGCTGCTCGACCACACGACCCCATTGTGGTTCTTCGGCGCCGTGGTGTTCGTCTGGGGCCTGCTGGTGATGGGCATGAACTACATGACCAACTCCCTGATACCCGACATCATCCGCGCCGACACGCTCAAGACCGGCTTGCGCCGCGAGGGTGCGATCGCCTCGCTATCTTCGGCAATCCAGAAAACGATGCCCGCGTTCAGCACGCTCGCCTTCGGAATGCTGCTGGATGCGGGCGGCTATATCCCCGGCAGGGTCGGAGCGCAGCCAGCAAGCGCGATCGAGATGATCTATGTCGCCAATTGCATCATTCCCGGGGTGCTGATGCTGATCTCCTCGGTCGCGATGCTGTTCTTCTACAATCTTACCGAGGAAAAGCTGGCATCGCTCGAGTCCGAAGCAGCGGCGTAGCACGACACCGGGGCGCCGCCCCGTCCCGTGCGCTCGAGCGGCGCGAACGCCGAAGGTTCAGCTGCCGCCGGACCAGCGGCGCTCGAATTCCCAGACATCCTCGAAGCCAACCATCGAGCAGAACGTCTTGAAATCGAAGATGCTTCCGTCGCTCGCGTCGCCGATGCCCTCGTCGCGCAGCCGGATCAGCGCAGTCTCGACCGCACTCGCCGCCGTCAGCGCAGTCAGCGACGGGAAGATCGCGAAGCGGAAGCCGATCTCGCCGAGCTCCCGGGCCGAGCGGATCGGGGTGAGCCCGCCGTTCGCCATGTTCGCCATCACCGGAAGGTCGAACCGCGCGCAGACGGTGCGCATCTCTTCCTCGCTTTCGAGCGCCTCGGGAAACAGCACGTCGGCGCCCGCTTTGGCATAAGCCTCGAGGCGGCGCAGCGTGCCATCGATCCCTTCGCTCTGGCGGGCATCGGTCCGCGCGATGACGACGATGCCGTCCTCGCTCCGGGCCCCGCCTTTGCGTGCCTCGACAGCAACCTTGATCTTCGCCGCCATGTCTTCGACCGGGATAAGCCGCTTGAACGGCGTGTGACCGCACTTCTTGGGGAATTCCTGGTCCTCGAGCTGGATCGCGGCGGCGCCCGCATCCTCATAGCCGCGGACCGTGTGGCGTACGTTCAGCAAGCCGCCGAAGCCGGTGTCCGCGTCGGCGATGACGGCGCCGTCCGACACGCGGACGAGCACGGCGATCCGTTCGCGCATTTCAGTGTAGGTCACCAGGCCCGCGTCCGGCATCCCAAACGCCGAGGCCGTCATCCAGTATCCCGTTCCATAGACGAATTCGAAGCCCAGGCGATTTGCGACCAGCGCCGCGATCATGTCGTGGATGCCGGGTGCAACCACGATATCGCCCGTCTCCGCCGTGCTCGCCAGCGCCTCGCGAAGCGTCCGCTTACCTTGCCGCATCAGTTATTCCTTGTTGTCATGAGCGCCCGTGGGGGTGCCGCCAGGGCAACCGCCGGTCGAGCGTCGCCTCGATCGCCTCAATCGACGCGAGATGTTCCAGCGTCCGGCCGATCGGGTCGGTGCCGCGCAGCAGATCTCCTCGCGCCTGCGGGGAGATGTCGAACGCGAACTGAGCATTGCCGACCGTCACCCGCTGATCAACCAGCGAGACGCGCATCGGCACGCCCGCTTCTGCCGCGATCGCGCAGCGCTCGACCGCGTCGCGCGGCAGCCGCACCGGCAGCAGCGCGTTGTTGAGCGCGTTGTTGTAGAAAATGTCACCAAAGCTCGGCGCGACCACGCAGACGATGCCGGCGTCGAGCAGCGCCCAGGCGGCATGCTCGCGGCTCGATCCGCAGCCGAAATTGTCGCCAGCGACCAGGATCGCCGCGTTCCGATAGCGCTGCTCGTCGAGCACGAAGCCCGCAACCGAATGGCCATCGGCATCGTGGCGTCGATCGTAGAACAGGCCGCGACCCAGTCCGGTCCGGGTGACCGTGCGCAGGAACTGGCCGGGTACGATCTGGTCGGTGTCGAGATTGTCCTCGATCAGCGGCACTGCCAGTCCCTCGACCACCGTGACCGCGCGACTCACAGCACGGCCCTCACGTCCGAGATATGGCCGGTGATCGCGGCTTGGGCGACCATCGCCGGGCTCATCAAGTGAGTGCGCCCACCGCGCCCCTGGCGTCCCTCGAAGTTGCGATTGGAGGTCGAGGCGCAGCGCTGGCCGGGCGCGAGCCGGTCGGGGTTCATGCCCAGGCACATGGAGCACCCAGGCTCGCGCCATTCGAAGCCGGCAGAGCGGAAGACCTCGTCGAGCCCCTCCGCCTCCGCCGCGCGGCGCACCGCGCTCGAACCCGGCACGACGAGCGCGCGCACTCCGGTCGCGACGGTTCGCCCGGCAATGATCGCGGCCGCGGCGCGCAAGTCCTCGAGGCGGCCGTTCGTGCACGAACCGATGAAGGCGACGTCGATCGGCGTACCCGCGATCGGCGCCCCGGGCGCGAGATCCATGTAGGCAAGCGCGCGGCGCGCAGCCTCGCGCTTGTCCGGGTCCGCGATCTGCTCGGGATCGGGAACCGCTCGGTCGATTGCAATGGATTGCGCGGGGCTCGTGCCCCAGCTCACCATCGGCGCCAGACCCTCGACGTGGATCGTCTCGATCCGGTCGAAGCGGGCGGAGGGATCGCTCGGGAGCGTGCGCCAGAAGCGCACCGCCTCGGTCCATTCGCTCACGGAGAGGTCGGCGCGTTCGCGCAAGTACGCGAACGTCGTCTCGTCGGGCGCGACGAGGCCCGCTTTAGCGCCGCCCTCGATCGACATGTTGCACAAGGTCATGCGGCCCGCCATCGACAGCGCACGGACCGCGGCCCCGGTGTATTCGATGACGTGGTTGGTGGCACCGCCCGCGCCGATCTGCGCGATCATCGCGAGCGCCAGGTCCTTGGCGGACGTGCCCGGTCCCGGCGTTCCTGCGAACCGGACCAGCAGATTGTGCGATTTCACCTGGCGCAGCGTCTGCGTGGCCAGCACATGCTCGACCTCCGAAGTGCCGATGCCATGGGCCAGCGCGCCGAACGCGCCATGCGTCGAGGTATGGCTGTCGCCGCAGACGATCACAATGCCCGGCAGCGTCCGCCCGAGTTCCGGCGCAACGACGTGGACGATGCCGTTGTCGGGATCGCCCATGCCGAAGCATGTGATGCCGTGCCGCGCGGAGTTGCGTACCATCGTCTCGATCTGCACGCGCGCGGCCGAGTCCCGGATCGCGGCAGTGCCTGCGGCCTGGCCCTCGGTCGGCGTCGAGTGGTCGGTCATCGCCAGCGTTTGCGCCGGCGCTCGAACCGGGCGGTTTGTCTCATCGAGACCCGCGAACGCCTGCGGCGAGGCCACCTCGTGCAGCAGGTGAAGGTCGACGGCTAACAGCGACGGCTCGCCAGGAGCAACCTCGACGGCGTGCAGATCCCACACCTTGTCGTACAATGTCTGAGCCACGTGATTCCCGCAACTGCGCATAACGATATGCCCGTCAGCCGCGCAATCGCGCTAAAAATTCCGGGCTGTCAATCGAGCGCAACACATATGTAAACACTCGATAAATTCCGATTACGTATCGCGCATTCTCGTGATCATGGCGGGAATTCGAAGCCGTGATGTAAGGATCGGAAACAGGTAATGAGCTATCGGCTGGGTGTGGACGTGGGCGGAACCTTTACCGACCTGTTGCTGCTGCGCGAGGAAGACGGCGCCTTCTGGCGGCACAAGACGCCCTCGACCCCGCACGACAGCTCCGAAGGCATTCTCGCCGGGTTCGGCGTGATCTGCGCCAAGGCCGGAATCGCCCCGGGCGATATCGACGTCCTGCTGCACGGAACCACGGTCGCCACCAATGCCATCCTCGAGGGTAAGGGCGCACGCGTCGGGCTGATCGTCACCGAGGGATACCGCCAGATCATGCAGATCGCGCGCAGCTTCGTGCCGGGCGGGCTGGCCGGATGGATCGTCTGGCCCAAGCCCGAGCCCCTCGCCGCGCTAGAGGATACGTTCGAGATCCAGGGCCGGATGAGCGCGCACGGCGAAGAGCTGCGTCCGATCGACGATGCGAACATCCGCGCCGCGCTCGAGGCGGTGAAGGCGCAAGGGGTCGAGGCGCTGACCGTCAGCCTGATGAACGCCTACCTCAACGGCAGCCACGAAACGCGCGTCGGCGAGCTTGCGGCCGAGATCCTGCCCGGCGTGCCGGTCTCGCTCAGCCACGAAGTCCTGCCCGAGATGCAGGAGTACGAGCGCACGCTGACCACCGTCGCCAACGCCGCGGTGCGCCCGGTCGTCGGCCGCTATGTGCGCAGCCTGCGCGCAAAGCTGCGCGAGACCGGGATGAATGGGCGGCTGGCGCTGCTGCGTTCGGACGGCGGCCTGATGTCGTCCGAGGCTTCCGAAGAACATCCGGTGGCGCTGCTGATGTCGGGCCCGGCGGGCGGCGTAACCGGCGCGCTATGGGTCGGCCGGAACGCGGGCATCCGCAACATCCTGACGCTCGATGTCGGCGGCACATCGACCGACGTCGCGCTGATCGAGAACCTGGAGGCGCGCCGCGTGCGCACCACGGAGGTCGGCAGTCTCTCGGTTCGCGCCTCGGCGCTCGACGTGAAGACCGTGGGCGCCGGCGGCGGCTCGATCGCCTATGTGCCCGAACTCACCGGCGCGCTGCGTGTCGGACCGCGCTCGGCCGGCGCGGTGCCGGGCCCGGTGGCTTACGGCAAGGGCGGAACCGAGCCGACCGTCACCGATGCCAACGTGGTGCTCGGCTACCTGCCCGAGGCGCTTCTTGGCGGCACCTTCAATCTTGACCGCAGGAGCGCAGAAGCCGCGGTACAGACGATCGCCGACAAGCTCGGCATCGGTCTCTACCAAGCCGCGCGCGGCATCATCGACATCGTCAACGAGAACATGTTCGGCGCGCTGCGCATGATCTCGGTTCAGCAGGGCTACGATCCGCGCGACTTCGCGGTGATGGGCTTTGGCGGCGCCGGGCCGCTGCATGTCAACGCGGTTGCACGCCTGATGGGAAGCTGGCCGGCGATCAGCCCGGTCAGCCCCGGCGTGCTTTGCGCGCTCGGCGATGCGACGACGCAGATGCGCACCGAGATCGCCCGATCGTTCTCGCGCCACGCGGCGCAGACGTCCGCCGCGGAGCTGCGCCGCCAGCTCGAGGAGATGGCCGCGACGACGCGGGCCGAGCTCGAGAACGAGGGGATCGCGCCCGAAGAGATCACGGTCACGTTCGAAGTGGACGTGCGGTATTCGGGTCAGGCCTTCGAGGTGCCGATCGCAGTGACGCTCGAGCAGATCGACGGTGCGGGCGTCGACGGCCTCACCGCCCGCTTCGACGACGAGCACCGCCGCCTGTTCACCTTCAACATGGCGAGCCCGCACGAAATCGTGAACCTGCGCGCGGTCGCAGTCGGCCAGCCGCTCGACTTGCCGGCTGCCGCGTTGCCGCAGGGCGACGGCGACCCGTCGGCCGCCAAGCTGCGCGACCACGAACTGTGGATTGACGGCGAGCTTCGCCGCGCGGTCATCTACGACCGTGCCAAGCTGCGCGCGGGCGACCTGATCCCAGGTCCGGCCGTCATCATCGAGATGGATTCGACCACGCTGGTCGAAGCCGATTGCTCGGGTGTGGTCGATGCCGTCGGCAACATCCTGATCAACCCCACCAATCCGGCCTGAGGACAGCGCCATGCCCGCAACGATCGTCCAGACCAACTCCGCGCCATTCCCGCACGCCGCCATCGATCCGGTCACGCTCGAGGTGATCGAGAACGCGCTCCGCAACGCGCGCATTGAAATGGACACGACGCTCGTGCGCACCGCGATGTCTCCCGGCATCCGCGAGCAGGGCGACGCCTTCCCGCTGATCGCCGATCACAAAGGCCGGATGATCGTCGGCCAGTTCGGCTCCTACATCGGGCCATTCCTCGAAGGCTATGACGGTTCGGTCGAGGACGGCGACATGATCATGCTGTCCGATCCCTATTCGGTCGGCGGTGCGATCAGCCACTGCAACGACTGGCTCGTGCTGCTGCCCGTGTTCAAGGACGGCCGGCTGATCGCCTACACCTCGATGTTCGGACATATGTCGGACATCGGCGGCAAGGTGCCCGGCTCGATGCCGATCGATGCGACGACGATCTTCCAGGAAGGCGTGCGCATCCCTCCGGTGAAGATCTTCCGCAACGGCATCGAGAACACCGACCTGCTGGACCTGATCATGCATCAGGTCCGCACGCCCGAGTGGTGCCGCGCCGACCTCAATGCGCTGATCGCCGCTTGCCGGGTCGCCGCGCGGCGCGTGATCGAGATCGCCGGGCGCTTCGGCGACGACGTGTTCGTCACCGCCACCGGAGAGCTGCTCGCGCGCAACCATCGCGCCATGAAGCACCTGATCGAGACTTCGGTCTCCGAGGAGAAGGTCAGCTTCCACGACTACATCTGCGACGACGGCGTCGGCTTCGGGCCCTACAAGCTCCAGTGCACCATGTGGCGCGAGGACGGGCGCGTGATCCTCGATTTCGAGGGTACCGATCCGCAGAGTCCCGCGTCGATCAACTTCTTCCTCAACGAGAACATGATGAAGATGTTCTTCGGCATCTACATGATCATGGTGTTCGATCCGCAGATCCTGTTCAACGACGGGTTCTATGACCTGATCGACGTGCGCATCCCCGAAGGCTCGCTGCTGAAGCCCAGGTTCCCGGCCGCGCTCTCGGGCCGCACGCATGCGCTGGGGCGGATCTTCGATCTGCTCGGCGCACTGCTCGGCCAGAAAACGCCTCAGTTCCTCAACGGGGCCGGGTTCTCCTCGAGCCCCCACCTGTTCTACGCGGGCACCGACCGCAAGGGCGAGTGGTTTCAGCTGTTCCAGATCGGCTTCGGCGGCATACCCGGCCGCCCGCTGGGCGACGGGCCCGACGGGCACTCGCTGTGGCCCGGGTTCACCAACGTCCCCAACGAGTTCCTCGAGCGGTACTTCCCGCTCGTGATCGAGCGCTACGAAACGGTCGCAGATTCGGGCGGCGCCGGGCTCCACCGCGGCGGCAACGGCATCAACACGACGTACCGGTTCCTCGAGAAAGGGATGATCGCGATCCACGACGATCGCTGGTTCGTGCCGCCTTGGGGGGTGAACGGTGGCAAGCCGGGTGCCCGCGCGCGCAAGATCCTGGAAAAGCCGGATGGCACGCGGATCGATATCGCCAACAAGCTCGAGGAGTTCGAGGTCGAAGCGGACGACCAGCTTCACTTCATCACCTGGGGCGGCGGGGGCTGGGGTGACCCGTTGGAGCGGGCACCCGAACTCGTGCTCAAGGAAGTGCGACAGGGTCTCGTCACCGTCGCCGGCGCGCGTGCTTACGGTGTGGTCATCGATGCCAGGTCAGCGCTCGACGAAACCGCGACCGCGGCGCTTCGGGACGAGATGCGAGCCGAACCCTCGCGCGAGACGAACAAAGTATTCGATTTCGGGCCCGACATGGACACCTTGCGCGCGCAGTGCGAGGCGCAGACCGGCCTCCCTGCCCCAACCGCACCACGATGGGCGCACATCGCCTGACGTCTCGACAGGCGGCCGACCGGGCTGCGTTTCACATACGTAAAGGTGTGCGTTGATATCGCGGACACTCCTGCGAGGCGCAGCCATAAGTCTAATTGACGTACACCGGAGACGACCATGAAGTTCGGCATTTGCCTGACCCCGCACTGGAGCGGAAAGACCTCGCAGGCCGAAGTCTACGACCAGATGATCTCCCGCATGGTGCTGGCCGATGAGCTGGGCTTCTACTCGGCGTGGACCACTGAGCATCACTTCGCCAACGATCCCGAATACCTGCCGTTCGGCTGGGAGGGCGGGCGGTTTCGCGCCTATGATCTGGCGCCCGATCCGCTGACGCTGCTGACCTACGGCGCGGCGCGCACCAAGAACCTGCGCCTGGGCACGGGCGTGTTGCTCGTCAATTACGAGAACCCGATGCGGCTGGCGGAGAAGGCCGCGATGCTCGACGTGATGAGCGGTGGCCGCCTCGAGTTGGGCCTCGGCCGCGGTGCGCAGGCTCCGCATTCGGATGTCTACGGGGTTCCCGCCGGCGAGCAAGCCGGGCAGGAGCGTTACCGCGAAGCGCTCGAGATCATCATGCTCGCCTGGTCGGGCAAGCGCTTCGCGTATCGCGGCAAGCACTTCAACTTCGGCGAGCTCGAAGTGGTGCCGACGCCGCTCCAGCGCCCGATCGTGCCGCTCTATACGTCCACCGGCAACATCGACAACTTCCTGGAAGCCGCGCGCATCGGGCTGTCGCACGTTTCGACCACCGGTGCCTGGGGCCCGGCGGGCATTGCCCAGTACAACGAGAAGCAGGAAAAGTTCGCCGCCGCCGCGCGCGAGGCCGGGCGCGATCCCGATGCCCTGCTCTATCCGGTCCACCTGTTCATGTACGTGGCGCAGAGCGACCAGGAGGCGGAGGAACGCGCCGAAGAGCACATGCTCAACTTCACCGCGCACGTGGAAGCGCACTACCAGCGCCAGCGACACGGCGGCTTCCTGCTGGGTTCGGGTGCGCTGACCGGACTCGACGCGACACTCGACGAGGTCAAGGCCATGAACCGCAAGGCCTCGGTCACCAACCTCATCGGCAGTCCGAAGACCGTCACCGAGAAGCTCGAGGCGTTCCTCGCGCAAGTCCCTTCGGTCAACTACATCCATGGTATCACTGATGCCGGAACGCCGCCACCGGCGTTCGTCGCGAAGTCGATGGAACTGTTCGCCACGCAGGTTGCGCCCAGGTTCGCCGGCTTCCGCGACACCGCGGTGTCCGAGGCGGCGTGAAGCGGCGCGTCCGATCTTTACCCGCTAGGCGGACGCAAAGGCACGGCGAAGCGCATGAATGTGGCAAGCTACCCGGCAGGCGGGCAGCATTGCGATCGCAGATGACGGGCCGCGCATTGGCTGCGACCATCGCGATAGCCACCCGCAGCATGGCCCAAGGACCCGGATGCCCGTGAGACGTCGCCACGCCGAACGCTACATGATGGTTCGCGGACGGTGATCGCGCCGCGCAAGATGCCCGTGCGGCTCGTGACCGGCTTTCTCGGCGCGGGGAAGACGACGCTGGTTAACCGGGTGCTGCGCGATGCCTCGGTCCGCTACGCGGTGATCGTCAACGAGTTCGGCGAGATCGGCATCGACGGCGGATTGATCGCCGAGGAGGGCGCGGACACGCTGGAACTCTCCAACGGCTGCGTGTGCTGCTCGCTGAAGGGCGACCTGGTCGAGGCGCTCGAGCGTTTCGCCGATACCGACCGCTTCGACGAGATCCTGATCGAGACCACCGGGATCGCGGCGCCGCTCCCGCTCGCGCGCGACTTCGCGTCGGATCATGCGCTGATCAACGCGTTCCGGCTCGACGGCATCGTCACCGTGATCGACGCGCGCACGCTGTTCGCGCGGATCGAGGATACGCCCGAAACGCTCGAGCAGATCCTCGTCGCCGATCACTTCGTGCTCAACCGCATCGAGCAGGCGCCGGTGCCCCTAGCCGAGATCAAGGCCCGGCTTGCCCGGCTCAATCCGTTCGCGGACTTCTACAACGGGCTCGGGGAAGCGGCCGCGGCCCTGTTCGGCGCGGATCACGCGGCGCTGGCGCCCGAGCGGCTCGAACGCTTCGCTGGCGAACCGGCTGTGCACGACCACGAGCACGGCCACCACGATGGCCACCAACATGACCACGGGCACGCCGGCGCCGAGCCCTGGACCAGCGCATCGCTGACTCTCGACCGTCCACTCGATGCGATGGCGCTGACACACTGGCTCGACGCCGCCTTGGCCGATCACGCCAACCCGATCCTGCGCGCAAAGGGCGTGTTCGCGATCGCCGGCGAGGACCGCCGGATCGTCATGCAGAGCGTCGGCGGCGCGCTGCACGGGGAACCGGGACGACCGTGGCAGCCCGGTGAAGCACGGATCAGCAAGGTGGTTCTGATCGGGCGGCGGCTCAACGCAGCCGCGCTCAAGGCCGGGTTCGAGGCAGCCACGGCGGCATAGGCATTTCAATCCAGACGGGACAATATCGATGACGATTCGAACAGCCGACAATATCACGATGACGCAGGCCGAGTTCCATGCGCTCACCGAGAAGCTCAGCAACTGGGGCAAGTGGGGCGCCGACGACAAGCTCGGCACGCTCAATTATCTGACCGACGAGCGGCGCGCCGCGGCGGGCAAGCTGGTCACCGACGGCACCGTCGTCAGCTGCGCGAACGACATCACCAGCGACGCGCGCATCGACACACCGCAGCCGCCGCTCCACATTCCGTTCTGGAACCGGATGAAGGATTTCGGCGTCGCGGGCGAGTCGCTGACGATCCAGCCGCACGGCTGGTTCACCACCCACCTCGATTCGCTGAGCCACCTCAACTACCAGGGCAAGACCTACAACGGTCACGACGTCGATCCCTATGCGACGGGCGACCAGACCATCAACTCGATCATGGCCGGCAAGGACGGCATCGTCGGTCGCGGCGTGCTGATCGATCTTCCCGCGCTGAACGAGAAGGACTGGCTCGATCCCGGCGAGGCGGCGACGATGGACGACATCGAAAAGGCGCTCGCCGCGCAGAACACCGAGATCCTGCCGGGCGATATCCTGTACTTCTACACCGGCCGCTGGGCGCGTGAGGCCGCTTTGGGCGTGATCCCGGCTTCGGCAGGCTTGGCCGGCGTCAGCATCCACTGCGCCGAATGGGTCCACGAGAACCAGATCTCGTCGATGGTGTGCGATGCCGGCATGGACCCGCAGCCGCCCGAAGTGGAGGCGATCCGTATCCCCTGGCACATCATCACGCTCGTCTCGATGGGGATGATGATCACCGACAACGCCAACATGGAGCAGCTGGCCGCGACCTGCCGCGCCAAGGGCCGCTACGAGTTCATGACCGCTCTCGCACCGCTGCGGCTGCCCAAGGCGAACTCGTCGCCGATCAATCCGCTCGCGATATTCTGAGCTGAGGCGGTGGGTCTTTCACGCACCATGGCCATGGCCGCGGACATCTCCTTTGCGCATTCGTCCTATGCGTGGCGGGTGCCGGGTGCGTGGAAGGGCTACGACTACTACGGCGCGGACCTTTATGAAGACCTCGCGAGGATCGCCTCGCGAGGTGTCATGGACATGCTGTTCTTCGGTGACGCCGCAGAGACGCCGGAAGCCTACGGCGGCTCGCATCACGCGGCGGTCGCTGCCGGCATGCAGTGGCCCAAGCATGACGTGATGCCGTTCATCCCGATGATGGCCAAAGCGGCGCCGGGCATCAGCTTCGGGCTCACCATGTCGACGACCTATCACCACCCGTTCTACGTGGCGCGGCTCTACAACGCACTCGACCACGTGACCGGCGGCAGGATCGCGTGGAACGCGGTGACCTCGGCCTACAAGAACGAGGCCGCGAACTGGGGCTTCTCGCCGATGATGGCCCACGCCGATCGCTATGAGCGCGCGCATGAGCATCTGACCGTGGTCAAGAAGCTGTGGGACAGCGTCGAGCGCGACGCGATCATCATGGATCACGAGACCGGCATCTTCGCCGATGCCGACAAGGTCCACCGCATCGACCACGCGGGCAAGTACTTCACGCTGCCCGGCCCGCTGCCGGTCATGCCCTCGCCCCAGCATCACCCGGTGGTCCTGCAGGCCGGACAGTCGCCGCCGGGCATGGATCTGTGCGCGACGCACGCCGACCTGCAGTTTGCCGTTCGCAACACCATCGAGGGGATGCGCGAGCATCGCCAGGCGCTCGACCACCTGCTCGTCGGCAAGGGGCGCGATCCGCGCGACGTCGGCATTCTTTGGGCACTGCGCGTGTGCCCGAACGAGAGCGCCAGCGAGGCGGCGGAAAAGGACGAGGCGTGGCGCGCCAGCCTGCCCCCCGGGACCGGCCTAATGCTGTTCTCTTCGGTCTATGGCGTCGATCTCTCAAAGGTCGATCCCGGCATGTCGGTCAGCGAGGCGATCGAATCGGTGCGCGATCAGGTTACCCACACCGGCGTGTTCAACGAACTCGTCAAGAACGCCGCCCCCGGCCAGACGCTCGACGCCTTTGGGCTCGGTGCGCTGACCGACGAAGTCTGCATTGCCGGCACGCCCAGCCAGATCGCCGACCAGCTCGAGGAGATCCATGAGGCGACCGGACAGTGCGGCGGGATCATCATCTCCGCGCGCGGCCGTCCGGTCCCGGGCTTCCTGCGTGACTTCGTCGAGCATGCCGTGCCCGAGATGCAGCGGCGCGGGCTCACCAAGAAGCGATACGCGGGGCCGACGCTGCGCCACAACCTGGGATTGACCAAATCATGAGCCTCGTCCGCATCTACCAGCTCACCGCCGCGGCGGGCCAGCGAGAGACGCTGCAAGCCGCCCTCGCCGACCTCGGCGCGGCGCTGGCCACCGTGCCCGGATCGAGCGGATCCGAGACGCTGGAAGCGACAGACAGCCCGGGCACTTTCGCGTTCATCGAACGCTGGGCGAGCGACGAGGATCACGCCAACTCGGGGGCCGCGCTGCCCAAGGCGTTGTTCGGCGCGATCATGCAGTCGATCGAGGGCAAGCCCGGACTTGTTGCCTATCGGCCTCTCGGCGCGAACTGAACCCCGCCGGACAAGGATAGCCCATTGCAAGTCGCCGCCGACATCCGTGACCTGCCCCGCATCGACGGCGCGCGCGTCGCTATCCTGCAGTCGGGCTGGTTCCCCGAATATGTCACGTCGCTCGCCGATCACGCCCGCGCCCTGCTCACGCGCCATGGCGCGATCGTCGAGGACCACGTCCTGCCCGGCAGCCTCGAGCTCTCTTTCGCGGCCGAACTGCTCTGCGCCGATTCCGCACGGGGGCGACCGGATGCGATCGTCTGCTTCGGTGTCATCGTAAAGGGCGACACGCTTCATTTCGAGATGATCGTCCAGGAATCGGCTCGAGCGCTCGGCGATGTGAGCCTGCGCTGGCGGGTCCCCGTGATCAACGAGATCATTCCCACGTCGACCATCGAGGATGCAGCCCTGCGCTGCGCCGACGATCAGTTCAACAAGGGCATCGAAGCCGCCGCCGCCGCGATCCGGTGCATCGACTGGCGCGCCCGAACTTTCCCGGCCGCAGGCCACAACTCGGAGAAAGTCGCATGATCGACCGCCGTGGACTGATGTCCGGTGCGACCACGCTCGCATTGCTTTCCGGGTACGCGCGCGCTGCCGCGCCGGCCGCGCGAGCGCCCGGCGCACCCGGGAGCGAAGGCGCCGCGCACACGGCTCCGGGCGGTCCCGTCGGCGGTTTGATGGACCGTCGGTATCTCTATACCGACGGGCACCGCGTGCACTATCGTCGGCGCGGCACCGGTGGTCCGCTGGTGATGCTGGCGGGTTTTCCGAACAGCTCGAGCTATGTCGACGCCCTGGCCGGCACGCTCGCCAGCGGCAGGACCGTGATCGCTCTCGACCTTCCGGGCACGGGCGAATCCTCACTGCTTGCCGCGAAGGCGCCGGTCATCGGCGATTATGCCGCGTGGCTGGACCAGGTGACCACGGGGCTCGGCATCGCGAAAATGGATCTCGTCGCCTTCGAGACCAGCGCGCCGATCGCGATCGCGTTCGCCCGCGCCCATCCGCAGCGCGTCCGCAGTCTCGTGCTGATCGAACCCCCGGTGCTGACCGATGCCGAGAAGGCCGAGCATATCGCGCAAGGCAGCGTACCGCTGATCCCCGACGCAGAGGGCAGCCACGTCACCAAGCAATGGGGCCGGCTGCGCGACAGCTACATTTTCGATCCTTGGTACAATCGCAGCATGGAGACGCGCATGGTGCGCGACCTGCCACCCGCGGACCGGCTCTACACCGAATTCCTCGACGTCATGCGTGCCGGGCCGGGGTACGCGCTCGGGCTGCAAGCCGCGTGGCAGGACGACCGCATGGCACAGGCAGCCAGCATCCCGGGGCTGACGGTCCTCGCCTCGGCGAAGACCAACGGGCGCCTCGCCGGTAGCAACTTCCATACCTTGCCGATCGCCATGCATGACGATTTTGGCGCCATCGCCGCTCATCTGAACACGCTGGCGCTCGGCGGCGGGCTCGCTTCGCCACCGCCGCCGCCGCCGGTCTTGCCGGTGGCGGGAGAAGTTCGTCGCGATTACGTTCGGACCAGCGTTGGACAGATCCTGCTGCGCCGTACTGCAGCACGCAATCCTGGCAGCAAAAGGCTGCCCCTGTTCTCATTCCACGGATCGCTTTGGTCGGCGGCCGGAATGGAGCCCAAGCTGCTGTCCTTCGCCGAGGATCGCGAGGTGCTGGCGTTCGATATTCCCGGAGTCGGCGATTCACCGGCTATCGGCGGATCGCCGGAGATGATCGAATTTGCCCGGGTCATCGTCGAGGCGATCGAGGTGCTCGAATTCGAGACGATCGATCTCGAGGGCGGCCACAGCGGCGCAATGATCGCCGTCGACGTTGCGATCCTGCTGCGGGGCAAGGTGCGCCATCTGATCCTCAACGGCGTGACGATGTACACCGATGCGGAATTGGCCGACATGCTGCCGCATTACCTGAAGCCATTGCAGATCACCGATGACGGAGCGTTCCTCAACTGGTCCTGGTCTTTCCTGCGCGACATGTACCTGTGGTATCCATGGTACGATCATCGCGGGAAAATGGCGCGATCCGACGCGCGCGTCCCCGGCCCCGACAGCCAGCACGCCAGCTTTTTTGATTTCCTCAAGGGTGGGCGGAGCTTCGCACAGTATTACCACGCGGCGCTGACGTTCGCGACGGAGCGGCAGGTGCCGAAGATCAAGTGCAAGGTGCTGTTCTGCTGCGAGAGAAACGACACGCTGCTGGACGAGACGGTCGCCGCCGCCAAGCTCTTGCCCGGCGCCAAATTCGTGTTCCTGCCCGACCGCAGTACGCCCGCCGGCCTTGTCGCGGCAAAGGAAAGCTATTTTGCGTTCCTCGAAGACAGGCTGCCCAGCTGAGCATACCGTTTAGAGCAGAATGCCGAAAACATGACCCACCTTCGTCATTGCAAGGAGGCGCACCGCTCTAGCTGGACCGTTACTTGGGCTGGGTGAACGCGTGGCCGGCTCCATCAGGGCTTCTGGCGGCAGCGTAGCCACTCGGACACGTGGGTTCAAATCTCATCGAGGTCGCTTCGTGGCTGCTCACCATCGGCCAGTGAACGTTCGATGGCGGCGGCTGTCCGCAGAATGGCGGGTGCTAAAATCTCTTCGGCGGTGCTCATGTGCATCGCGCTTGTGAAGTACGACAGGATCACCACCGCGACCATCCGCTTGTCCTCGAACACCGGCGCGCCAATGGTAGAGGTTTTCCCCGGTGTCTGCGTGTATTGATTGCCGAACTTTGTCGCGTACCCTTGGGCGCGCACTTGGTCGAAGTACTTGCCAGATTCCATCAAGCTGGCATATTCGTCGCGCTCATACTGAGACGTTCCGCGCAAGTCGGCGAGAGTTCGCTCGCGCTCGTCTTCCGCGACAAAGGACAAGTAGCAGCGGCCCGGTGCCGTGCCCATGATCGGCACACTGTATCCCGGATGATAGAGATGAAACGTCATCGACGTCAGAGCGTGCGTCGAATCGCGTACCACCATATTCTGCCCGACGCGTGTCGTGATTGCGACCGGCCACAGCTGCTGGCGCGTGAGTTCGACGATGTGCGGGTGCGCGGCCGCGACAAGCGCATCGTAATTCTGGAAGCCCTGCGACAGGCTGTGCACGAGCGCGGTGGGTCGATAACGCGGGCGCGACAATTCCCGCTCGATCAGCCCTTCGAACAGAAGGCTCTCGACGATGCGGCAAGTGGTGCCGTAAGGCAGGCTCGTCGTGCGCGAGATCTCGGTCATCGAAATCGGCGCGTGTTCGTTGATCGTACGCAGCACCTGAATGGCTCGACTGATCGAACGCACCGGAGCGTCATTTTTCACCGTAACACTCCTCCTATGTGATCGCGGGATAGTCATCGCGTCTCATGGAGATCAGCCAGACGGGGACTCCGTCTATTCGATCCAGATGGTGTCTCGAGCCCTGTCGAGCTCATAGCGATCACGCGCATGCCGTCTCAACGATCTAATATGGCACCTAAGCCGAGCGACACCACACGATATTAGCGCCTCTGCCCGCACAACGGACAAACCGCCAGAAAATCCGCTTCGGATCGTGCGCTGACACCGTCACCGGACCTCTCCATTTGATGTGCGTGACTCCTTCGATCCCAGCGCAGCGCATCATCTCGGAACAATCGCCCGTCTAGCGGGCGATCTCGATAGCACGGTCGACGAGCTTCAAACTTCCATATTAACTCGGATGGCGACACGGCGACCGAAAAGCCCTGAGTTGTGAAACATCATAACCTCAGGTGATCGCCATCCCATAAGCAATCGGACCCCGGCTTCGCCAAGGACCGATTAGGCAATTTTGGAGCGTTTATGAAATTCGGCACCGTCTTGATTTCTCACTGGGACGGCGATCTCGTACCCGCCCAAGTCTATCAACGTATGCTCGATCGCATCGTTCTGGCTGAAGCTCTCGGCTACTATTCAGTCTATACGACTGAGCACCACTTCGCGAACGATCCTGAGTATTTGCCGTTCAACTGGGACAAGGCGCGCTTCAAGGCTTACGATCTTGCGCCGGACCCGATCACGCTACTGAGCTTCGCGGCAGCGCGTACATCCAAGATCCGGCTTGGCACCGGCGTCATCTTGATCAACTATGACAATCCTCTTCGCCTTGCCGAGCGCGCCGCAATGCTCGACGTGTTGAGCGGCGGCCGCCTGGAACTGGGCATCGGCCGCGGTGCGGGCCAGCCGCACTCCGGTGCGTTCGGCTGTCCGGCCGGCGAGGTAGAAGGTCAGGAGCGCTACCGCGAGGCGCTCGAGATCATCGTACGTGCATGGTCGGGCGAGCGTTTCGAATTCCACGGCAAGCACTTCAATTTCGGCCCGCTCCAGCTGGTGCCGACCCCGCTTCAACGGCCTTACCTGAATTCCGACAAGACCGGCGTTCCGCTCTACACATCGACCGGCAACCCCGAAAATCTGGCCGAAGCGGCCGCGCAGTCGATCTCCCACATCACCGTGACCGGCGCCTGGGGCGACTCCGGGATCGAGAAGTACAACCAGCGGCAGGCAACGTTCGCCGAAGCATGCGGCGCGAACGGCATGGACCCGGCCGGCCATCTCTACCCGGGCCAGTTGTTCCAGTTCGTCGCGCCGAGCGACGCCGAGGCCGAAGACATGGCCGAGGAATACATCGCGAAATACCTTGCCCATGTCGAGGCGCACTACCAGCGCCAGCGTCGGGGTAGCAGCGTCCTGGGCGCACATCTCGGGAGCGAGGATGGGATCGAGCACGTGCGCGAACTCGCCCGCCAGTCGGTCGCGACCAATCTGGTCGGCAGTCCCAAGACCGTGGCCGAAAAGCTTGCCGCGTTCCTCGAGAAGATCCCGAGCATCAATTACCTGAGCGGCATCGCCGATGCGGGATCTCCGCCGCCGGCGTTCGTCGATCGCTCGCTCGAGCTGTTCGCCCGCGAGGTCGTGCCGCACTTCACAAAGCTGCGCGAACCGCAGCTTGAGACCACGGGCGCGTGACCGGCGGGTATCAGCCCACCGCCCCAGTGCGCTCCAAGCGTCTGTCGGGCATCAGCTGGGCGATCGGCGGCATGGCGCCGTCGCTGCTGATGGGCGCTTACAGCCAGCTGGTGCTCTATTATCTCGTCTACCAGGTGAAGCTCGATCCGGGCTGGGCCGCATCGCTGCTGTTCATCGCGCGGATGGCCGATCTGCTGTTTGCGCCGATGATCGGCGTCATCAGCGACCGCACGCGTTCGCGGCTCGGGCGGCGACGTCCATTCCTGCTGGGCGCGACCATCCTCACGCCCATCATGTGGCTGATGCTGTTCAACGTTCCGGTAAGCAGCGCCTTCGCATCGATCTGGATCCTCATCAGCTTGCTGGTGCTGAGCTTCACCTACTCGCTGTACAACATCCCGCACATGGCGATGGCGAACGACATCACCGACGCCAACACCGACCGCGTGCAATTGATGTTCATGCGGGTCGCCTTCGGCGTGATCGGCGGATTGCTCGGCGGATTGCTCCCCTTGCTGCTGCAGGGCGCACCGGGACAGTCGGGCTACACGATCATGTCGCTGTGCCTGGCGCTGGGCTGCGGCGCTCCGATGGCGGTCTCGGTCATCGGCACGCACGGCTCGAACTCGCCCGCCCCCTCGGCGCCGGTGAACTTTTTCACCATGTTCAAGGGCATGAGCACGAACCGCCCGTTCGTGTTCCTGGCCGCGGGCAGTCTCTCCTCGCTGCTGTTCGCCGCGGGTCAGTTTCCGGTCATGCTGTTCTTCATCCAGTCGATCATGAAGCTGCCGGTTTCGGCGCTCGCGGTGTTCTCGGTGACGATCAACGTCGTCGCGCTGGTCTCATCGCCGCTGTTCGTCATGCTGATCCGCCGGTTCGGCATGCCGCTGATGCGCACGGTCGTGATGGTACTGGGCATCGTCTACAGCCTCAGCTTCGCCTTCGCGCAGCCGTCTGAGCCGATCTGGGGTCTGGCGCTACGCTCGGGCGTGCTCGGGCTGGTGTTCGGCGGTTGGCAGTTGATCGGCTCGACGATGCGCGCGGACGTGATCGATTACGATTTCGAACTGACCGGCCGCCGGCGCGAGGGCCTGTTCTCCGCATTCTTCAGCTTCGCGGAGAAGACGTCCGCGGCGCTCGGCGTGCTGATGGTCGGCCTGATGCTGTCGGCAATGGGCTTCGACAAGACGCTTCCCCCCACCGCCGACCAGGGCCCCAGAGTGACCCAGGGCCTTTATCTGGCCGTCGGGATCCTGCCGGCGATCGGCTATGTGGTCGCGCTGATCATGTTCCATTTCTACAGGCTCGATCGTCAGAAGGCCGTGCGCGAGGCCGATGCGCGGCGGATCGATCAGATTCCACCGGACAGCCAGCCGATCGGCCTCGACGGAGCGGGTCTGGCGGCGGACGGAGCGCGCTGAGCGATCTCCTTCCACACGTAGACGAGGCACCGGGCGCGCTGCGCCTGCCCACTGTCACCAAGCACGCCAGCTGCCCAGACGGTCTTCATCCACGGGCAGCGGCGACCAGTTAGACACGGAGTGAGCCCTGATGGGGTATGGCTATCTCGATATCGTCTGCAACATCTTCACGCCGGAAGCCGTGGCGCTGGGGCAAACCGGCGTCGACGAGGACTTCAAGGCGCAAGTCAGGATGGATCCAGCGCTACGCGGCGGTATTTCGATCGATGACTATCTGCGCAAGATGGATGCGGCCGGGATCGAGCGATCGCTGATGATCGCCGTGCGTGCCGGCGACATGCGCGTCAAAGGCAGCTTCGAAGTGCCCTATGAGACCATCGCCGAGCTCTGCGCGCGCCACCCCGATCGCTTCTCGGGATTGGCGGGAATCGACCAGACCCGCGGCATGCGCGGCCTCGCCGAGCTCGAGCGCGCGGTGCGCGACTACGGGTTCGTCGGCGCCCACTGGTACCCGCACTGGTTCGCCTGCGCACCCGATGCAGCCCAGATCTACCCGTATTACGCCAAGTGCTGCGAGCTCGACATCCCGATCATGATGCAGGTCGGCCAGAACCTCGTCTACTCGCGCGAGCGGCGCCTGCCCTCGGTCGCGCGGCCGATCCTGCTCGACCAGGTCGCGATCGACTTCCCCGAACTCGTGATCATCGGCATCCACCTGGGTGTGCCCTGGGTCGACGAGATGATCGCGATGTGCTGGAAGCACGACAACGTCTACGCCGCCGGCGACGCCTACGCGCCGCGACACTGGCCCGCTCAGTTCGTGCATTACGCCAATACGTACGGCAGCCATAAGGTGATGTTCGGAACAGACTTCCCGGTGATCGATCCCGAGCGCGCCGCGCGCGAGTGCGCCGCGCTCGGCCTGCGCGACACCTCCCACGCCGCGCTCATGCGCGACAACGCAATGCGCGTGTTCCGCAAGATCCCGCGGTGACCCCGTACCGCCGCGCGCGTTCCCAGGGTTCGTAGTCGTGGCTGATACCGCCTTGATCGATGCGCTCGAAGCCGCGGTGGGCGCGGACGCGTTGTGCCGTAACGAGGCCACGCTGAGCCTGTTTGCACAGGACCTGTGGGGCGATGGCGGCACGGTCGCCTGCGTGGTCACCCCGACCAGCATCGATGATATCCAGGCGGTGGTGCGCATCGCAGCCGCCCACCGCGCCGCACTGATCACGCGGGGCGGCGGCGCGAGTTACAGCTTGGCGACCATTGCGACCGACGCCGGCAATGCCGTGATCCTGGACATGCGCCAGAGCGACCGCATCCTCGAGATCGCGGCG
This sequence comes from Actinobacteria bacterium 21-64-8, assembly GCA_903970225.1. GTDB lineage: Bacteria > Pseudomonadota > Alphaproteobacteria > Sphingomonadales > Sphingomonadaceae > Novosphingobium. The sequence goes on from CAJCHR010000475.1 coordinate 24,028, forward strand.
GATGACCTTTACGCGGTGGTCGAGACAGGGGTCACCTGGCAAGCGCTGGCCGAGGCGCTGGCGCCGCACGGCGTCCGCGCGCGGTTCCGCGGCCCGCTCTCGGGCCGCTACGCAACGATCGGCGGAGGCGCTAGCCAGAACGCCATCTTCTGGGGTTCGGGCTCTTCGGGGACGATGGCCGAAGCCGTGCTCGGGCTCGAGGTCGTCACTGGCGACGGGTCGATCATCACGACCGGATCGCTGGGCATCGACGGCGCGCCGGCGTTCGCGCGCCATTTCGGCCCCGACCTGACCGGCCCGTTCCTGGGGGACGGCGGCGCATTCGGGATCAAGACCCGCATCGCGCTGGCGCTCGAACCGATGCCGCGGATAACCGAACACCTGTCATTCGCGCTGCCGGGCGTCGACGCCCTGCTCACGGTCCTGCGCACCGGCGCGCGGGAAGCGCTCTGCGCACAGCAGATGGGCATGGACGGGCGGCTGCAGCGCAAGCGGATGGCCTCGTCGGGGTTGATGACCGACCTTGGCGAATTGTGGCGCCTGCTGCGCGGCGGACCCTCGTTGCTGACGGGCTTGCGCCGCGCGGCCGGCGTCGCGCTCGCAGGCCGGCGCTTTGCCGGCGGCGCGGCGTTCATCAGCCACCACTGGATCGAAGGCGCGAGCGCTGCGGAGGTCGCCGCCAAGTGCGATCGGATCCGCACGGTGGCGCTCGGCGCTGGCGGCGCAGGCGTCGAGGCGAGCGTGCCGCGCGTGATGGACGCGACGCCGTTCATGCCGCTCAACGGCATCACCGGACCGGCCGGCCAGCGCTGGGTCCCGGTCCACGGCCTGTTCGCACACAGCCGCATCAGGGCCGCGTTCGCCGCGCTCGAGGCCGTGGTGGCGGCGCGCGCCGACGCGATGCGCAAACTGGAGGTCGAGCTCTACTATCTGTTCACCTCGGTCGGCCGCGGCGCGAGCGTGATCGAGCCGATGCTGTTCTGGCCCGACGCACTCAGTCCCCTTCACGCCGAGTTCCTCGGTGAGCGGCGCATGGCGAAGCTGCAGAGCTACCCCCCTTCCCCGGCCGCCCGCGCGCTGGTCAGCGAACTGCGGCGCGAGTGCATCGCTGCGATGGACGCGCATGGTGCGGTCCACATGCAGGTCGGGCGCGCATATCCCTACCGCTCGCGCATTGTGCCCGGCGCCGATGCCTTTCTCGCGCAGCTCAAACGCGATTTCGACCCGGACGGCATTCTCAACCCCGGCGTCCTCGGACTGCGCACGGGCGACAGCACGTCCTGAACACAAGAATTACGGGAGAATGCCGATGAAGACGATCTCACACTGCGTCACAGCCACGCGCGGTCGGCCATGAAAATTACCGCAACCGTGCTCGAGACCACCGATCGAGATGGAGACTATCGCAAGACCGCGCCGCTTCGCATCGTGGAGATCGACCTGGCCCCGCCCGGTCCGGACGAACTGTTGCTAAAAATCGAGGCCGCCGGCCTATGTCACAGCGACCTCTCGGTGATCAACGGCGACCGCCCTCGCCCGCTGCCGATGGCGCTCGGCCATGAAGCGGTCGGCACCGTGCTCGAGGCCGGCCGCGTCGCGGCGCAGTCGTTCGAGATCGGCGACCGGGTGGTGCTGAGCTTCCTGCCCCAGTGCGGCGAGTGCGAACGCTGCATTTCGGGTGAACCCTACTTGTGTTCGCGCGGCGCCGCCAGCAATGGCGCGGGTACGCTGCTGTCGGGCGCGGTGCGCCTGTCCGAGGATGGGCACCCGGTCCACCATCATCTCGGCGCCTCGGCCTTCGCCAGCCACGCCGTGGTCGACCGGCGCTCGGCCGTTCGCATCCCGGCCGACATCCCGGCCGAGATCGCCGCGCTGTTCGGCTGCGCGGTGCTGACCGGGGTGGGCGCGGTGCTCAACACCGGCAAGCTCGTCGCGGGCGAGAGCGTCGCGATCTATGGTCTGGGCGGCGTCGGCCTCGCGGCGCTGATGGGTGCGATCGCCGGAGGTGCGCAGCCGGTGGTCGCGATCGACCCGCTGCTTGAAAAACGCGAGCTCGCGCTAGAGCTCGGAGCAGTGGCGGCGTTCGACACCACGGCATCGCACGACGAGATCTCAAGGGCATTGGGCGGGCGACCGGACCTCGTTGTCGAAACGGTAGGTCGTGCGGCGGTGCTTGGCCAGGCGTTCACTCTGGCAAGGATCGGGGGGCGTATCGTCACGGTAGGGCTGCCCCGAGAGGCCGATACGCTCGACTTCTCACCGTTGGCCCTCGTCGCGGAAGGCAAGTCGCTGATCGGAAGCTATATGGGTTCGTCAGTCCCCGCGCGCGACATCCCTCGCTACATCAAGCTCTGGCGCGCCGGGCGTCTTCCGGTCGAGCGGCTGCTGAGTTCGGTCACTCCACTGGGAGAGATCAATACACTGTTCGCCCGGCTACATGAAGGCACTGCAATCCGACAGATCGTAAAGGCGTGAGCCCTGGGCAGGATTGGATCGTAGGAAATCTATCGGTAACATTATGCGCGCTTTCCAAGCCCGTCTGCTGTTCGTCGAGCGCTCGGAGCTGTTCGCGCGGCGGTGTTGTCGCTGATCTTCCCCGACTGAAAGAGGCGGTCGGCTCTTACATAAGCATTCGCGCTGCTCTCAATTTCATTGATCAACTCTTCTAGACATGAAGAATTTTGAGCAGGGTCCGACCCGCAAAGGGTCGGCGGTCAGCCGCGGACCAGTGACCCGCATGATGATCGATGACGATTTCGTCGGTGGTTCTATTGCATAGCTCGTGCCAAAATCCTCGCGTCTCACTCGCTGGCGGCCTCAGCTGGCCTGTGCGTTGCTACGATTCCGAGGTGCGTTCGGGCCTATCGAACTACGGAGCGATGCCTCATTGCGATCAGCCAGATTGGGTGCGGAAGTCGACTGGATTTTCCAAACGGCATTTCTTCACTGTCGAGGAATGTCGCTTCCGATCCGATAACAGACATCAACCCGCCCACCGCCCCTCCGTTGCATCGTCGCTGCGCTCGACGTGACCAGGGATGCGGTTCGGATCCCAATTCTGGTAAGTGGTCGTTCGAAGGACCTTGCCGCCGAAGTCGAGCACGCCGAACGAGTTGACGGCGATGCCGTCATCCTTGGTGATGACGGTCTCGACCACATCCATGTAAAACCTGTCACCCGCTTCCGCAATCCGGCGCCCTCTGTCAGGAAGTCCGCCACCAATGCGAACTGGTGGCGCAGACGGATGACGGCCGCAGCTAAATCTCGCGTCCGTGAAAGAAGCAGGGCTTTCTGCCGAGCTACCGCGCCTGACCTAGGGTAAAAAGGTGTGACCAAAACTGTGACCTATAAATTGGTGTTTAGCTGTTGAGCGATGGTGTGGAATGGTGAGCGCAAGGTGACGGATTCAGCCGACCGCGACCCTGTTGCGTCTCTCTTAATCAGCGGGTCCTTGGTTCGAGCCCAAGTGCGTCCACCATTTTCTCGTGTGAAATCAGGCACTTAGCCGCTTGCAAGCCGACGGCGATTCTAGGCCTCGGGCTTCTAGGTAACGCCCTAGGTAACGATTGACCGCGGAGTTTTTTCGTCTCATGTGATGCCAGAACAGCGCGATTGGCGGTCGGAGGCGCGGATCCAACGCGATCAGCATGCCGCCTTTTGCTTGATTCTGGGCCGACCGCGGTTGCCCGCTTTAGAAGACCGGATACGGGTCGCGAACCTTCGTTCGGTTAAAGCGCCAGGTCTGGATGACCCAGTTGCCGACGCTCAAGGCGCTCGAACATCTCCTCAGAAGCAGACGTTCGTTCATTCTCGCTAATGGACCGTTAAAGCCGCCTTCTAACAGAAGCCAACATTCGTAAATTTGCCCGCTACGTACTTGAACGGCAAGGTCGACATTGCCGATGACGTCCAACAAACACGTTTAAAAGTGTCCTTCAAAGCTAATTCCGAGTATCCGCGGATCCGAAAGCACACCGCGCGCGCGGCCATCGTTGTCGATGAAGCTTTGCGTGGCTTTCTCGACGTTGAAGATGTTGCTGGCGATCAGGAACATGCCGAGATGGTCGTTTTGCCAGCCGATCTTGGCGTTAACGAGGGTGATCGGCCGGATGTCGCGGACGTCCTCGGTGGCGGCGTCCTGATACAGGCCGCTACGATAGGTCGCATTGACGTTGGCGAACAGACCGCTGGGGTGTTGCCAGGTACCGCCGCCCGAAAGCGTCCAATGCGGTGCATTGGGGAATTCGTTGCCGGTAAGATCGTCGAACGTGGCGCCCGCGGGAACCTTGAAGCTCAGAAACCTGCTATGGGAGTAACCGGCGCTGGCGTAAAGTGAGAGCGTGCGCGCCACGCGGCCGGTGAGAGCCAGTTCGGCGCCGTACAACCGCGACTTGCCCGCGTTCACCGTCTGCGTATCGAACCTCGATCCGGGAGTGAGCTGTACCGAGACCTGCTGATCTTTCCACTCGATGTCATAGACGTTGGCGTTGACGGTCAGCTTGTGGTCAAGAAATTCCGACCGCAGAGCCGCTTCGAAGTTCCAGGTGTACTCCGGATTATACGTGTAATATTGCGCGCGCTGCTGGTTGAACCCAGCGCCGCCCGCACGGTAGCCGCGCTGTGCGGTGAGGCTGAGCGACACGTCGCGGGTGATGTCATACGTTGCCCCGAGCTTTGGCAGCCATGCATGATAAGTGATGCTGCGGATCGGCTCGTCGCTGTTCGCGCCCGCGACGATGCCGTTGAGCACCCCGTTGAGCGCGGTCACGATCGGTTGCAGGCCAATCGGCGCGGATGCCGGGTCGGGCAGCGCCCGCGTCAGCGCGATCGTCTGCGTAGCGCCGCGGTTTTGCGTCTCATGATCGTATCGCAGACCCGCGATGATCCGCAGGCGCTGCGTAATCGGGAAAGTCAGGTCAGCGAAGCCCGCGTAGTTTTTCGTAAGCTGGGGCTGGTGCAAGGTATCGGCGATCGCCGCGCTTCCACCATAAAGGTTGAGCACCGCGTCTACCGCAGGCTGTGGCACGCCCATCCCGAGCAGCACCTGATCGACACCCAGGTTTCGTAAGACGATCTCCTCTCGCGTAACGAACAGGTAATTGCGGTTATCGTCGCGCAGATAGTAGGCGCCGATCAGCCCTTTAACCCAGCTCTTGTCGATGTTGAGGCGCAGTTCCTGCTGGAACGTCTTGCTCGGGTCGCGAACCAGACCGCTGCCGCTGGAATCCGCGCTGCGATCCTGGTCATAGCTGTCGACGCTGCGGATGTTGCTGTAATTGGTCACCGAGCTCAGGCTCAGGCCCTTGGCGATATCGTAATCGACCTCGACCGTTGCGATGTCGCTTTTGACCACGACCTTGTCGGGTACGTTTTCGGTGCTGACGCGGTCCTGCGGCTTATAGGGCGCATCGAACTCCACCCAATACGTCCCGCGTTGATGCCGGTCGTGCATGAAGCTGGCCACGATCTTGAGATCGGGCGCGAACGAGGGGCTGAAGAGCAGCTTGCCGCGCAGCGTCTCGGACTGGCGCTGATCGCCCTTGGTGTGCAGCGTTAAATTGTCGATCAGCCCGTCTTCGCGTGCGATCTCTCCGGCGAGGCGGAAGGCGATCTGCCCGTCGATCAGCGGACCGCCGATCGCGGCGCCCGCCCGGCGTTCTCCGTTCTCGCCGCTGAGCAGCAGCCGCGCGCGGCCCGTCCACTGGTATGTCGGGTCGGCGGTGCGGATGATCACCGCGCCGGCAAGCGCGTTGCGGCCCTGTACGGTCGATTGCGGGCCGCGGAACACCTCGACTTGCGAGATGTCGAACAAGTCCAGCGGACCGACCGCAAGCGCCGGCTGCGGCAGCACCGCGCCGTCGAGGTAGACACTCGCCAGTGCGCCGTCGCCGCCGATCGAACTGAAGGCGTCGATGCCGCGGATGGTGAAATCGGTGCGACTGCCATTGGGTGTCACGTTGGGCGTGCGCTGGAGCACGTCGTATATGTCGATCAGCGACTGGTCCTGGATCGTCTTGCTCGTGGTAACGGCCACGCTGGCAGGCGTCTGTTGCAGGGTGCGATTGATCTTCTCGCCCGTGACGACGATCTCCGCCGCCGAGGCTTCGCTCTGCGCCGCACCGCCGGGCGCGGTTGTTGCTTCTTCAGCGCTGACCTTCCCCAAAGCAGGCGCGGCGATGGCGAGCGCAACCGCACCCAAACCCGTGGCGTAAACCCTCACAATCATGAACCCCCGTAATCCTCGTCGACGGCTCACTATTTATCTTGCTGATGCGAGTCAATCTCATTAGCAAGAATGCGATTGCGGGGGATTTCAGCGGTGGCAGGCAAGGCAGATCGAACTGGCGGTGAGCACGCCCCGGCTGAGCACACGCCATGACCTCTGCTTTGCCAGCCGGCATCCTGGTTTGCGCTGGCGCGGGCGGCGGCTGGCTGCTGCGCAAGAGCTGGTCCGATCGGACGCGGTCGCATGCCGTCCCGCGCTCGGCAGGTTTGCTGCTTATCGCGAGCGGGTTTCTCGTCGCATCCCTGAGCATCGGATCTGCGCTCGGTCTCGCGCTTGCGGCTGTGTGCGAACCTGTCGGAGCGCTGCTGGTGGTGCTTGGCGGTGCAACCCGGCGCGCTGCACGGGCCGCGCGCCGGGCGCAGCTCGCGCCCGAGCCATTAGAAGGACCCTCGCGGGCATGGCGCGGATGGCTCAAAGCCGCGCTTGCCGGACCGATCGGGATGCTGGCCGCGCTGGGCCTGTCGTTCTGCTACGCCACCTGGGCGCCGGGTGCGGTGCAGACACGGCTCCTGATCGCGGCATTGCTCGTGCCCGCGCTGTGGGGCCTGGCAATGACCTGGACGCTGGCCGACCAGCGCATCGTGCGCGCCACCGCGGTGTTGTCCGGCACGATCGTCTTCGGGTTCGGCTTCGCGCTGATGCGGGGTATCACGTGAGTACGCGGGCCGAAGCGCCGCACCGCGGGTTGTGGCGGACCGAGGTCGTCCGCGCTGTGCTGAGCGGCCATTCGAGCCTGGGCATCGCGTTCGCCGCCGCCATTTATATCGTCTGCCTGACCGGCACGCTGTGCGTGTTCCAAAGGGATTGGCAGCGCTGGGAACAGCCCGACGCCCCGGCGTTGCAGACGGTTTCCGATGCCGCCCTTGCCCGAGCAGTCACGGCGTTCGGCGCTCACCCCGGATCCGCGGAAGGATTTTACGTCTCGCTCCCAAATGCGGACCTGCCGCGATTGGTACTGTCCACCGGCAGAGATGCCGATGACGAAACCTGGATCGCCGATGCAGACGGCCGCCTCGCGGTTAAGGCGGCGAGTCCGTGGGCGGATTTCCTTGCAAAGCTGCACACCAGCCTGTTCGTGCCCGGAGTCTACGGTCCTTTCCTCGTGGGGCTCGCGGGCGTCGCGTTGCTGTCTTCGCTGATCTCGGGAGTGCTCGCGCACCCCCGCGTTTTTCGTGATGCCTTCCACCTCAGGCTCGGCGGCTCGCGCCGGCTCGAGCAAGCGGACCTCCACAACCGGCTTGGGGTATGGGCGCTGCCGTTCCATGTGCTGGTGTCGCTGACCGGCGCGCTGCTCGGGCTCAGCGCGCTTATCGTGGGGGCGCTCGCGCTGTTGTTGTTTCGCGGCGATACGGCGCAGGTCTATCGCCTCCTCTCCACACCGCCGCCGGCGGAGGACGCGCGGCCCGCAGCGTTGCCCGACGTTGCGGCGCTGATCGCCGCAGTGCGCGCGCGTTCGCCGGGCGCGGAGCCCAACCAGATCACCGTGACACATTGGGGGCGGCGCGATCTCAGGATTGGCATCTCGGCCGCGCGGCCAGGTCTCATCGGCGACCAGGATAACCTTACGTTCGATGCCGCGGGGCGGATCGTGGCGGAGAAGCACCTAGCCGATCAGAACGTCGGCACCGAGATTCTCGGCGCGCTCGGACCGTTGCACTTCGGCTGGTTCGGCGGAGGCGCAATTCGCATCATCTACGGACTGCTCGGCCTGGCGCTGTGCATCGTAACCGTATCGGGGATCAACGTCTGGCTCGCACGGCGCCGCGACAAGGGCCGAGCCGTTCCGACGATCGAGCGGGTTTGGGCGGCTGTCGTCTGGGGCCAGCCGCTGATACTTTCTTCGATCGCGTTAATTGTTGTGCTCGCGAGAGGCTCTGCCGAGGCTGCAACTCTCGGGAGGATGTGGACCGTAGCGACGTTCACGCTGCCCCTTCTGGCCGCCATCGCAAAGAGTCTTGCCCGTGAACGGATCGCTGTGCTGCTTCAGGGTGCCACGGCCATCGTTCTCATTGGCGCGGCGCTTATCTCAGCCGCGCTGCGCCCGGTTGCTTTGGATTCGAGCGCAGTATGGATCACCCTAGTTTTATCATCAGGGGGACTCGCGCTCGGTCTGTTGATGAGGCGGCAAGGCAGACAGCTGACCTAGCAATCAAGACCCGAGACTTCCGTCGGCAAAACCGTCACACAAAAAACGCTTGCGTTGATGGAGTAAGCCAGCTGGTACATTTAAAACCACGGCGGTGGGCCAAAGGCAGTCGTCAGTTCGCAATCCAAAGGTATTCGCCGTTATCAGCGGACGGCAGCTCGCAGGCCCTTGCTCGGTCGGGCGACCAGATGGTGAGCTAGCTCTGCCGATCTTCCTCATCGAGCAACCCGTTCGGCAGCTTCCGCCAGGATCGGACATTCACCGGAGCTGATAGCTTCGGTCGACTGCCGGCCGGCAGCTTCGCGGCGAAGACCCACAATGCGACGTTCAGCGCGCCCTACCCGCTTCCCGAAACGAGACGTTCGTTCAGGTATCATCAGGCGGCTGGAACTGGGCCGGGAGCCGCCTGACGGCTGCTAGCAGTCTGACCGAGAGAAGCCGCCACGACAGACCACAGGCCCAGCGACGTCGTTGGGCTGCTGGCCTAGTGCTTGAACGACTGGAGGTGTGCCTCCGTTAGCTCCGGCGCCGCGGTCGCCGAGGCGCGACCTGAGACCGGCGGCGAACGCGCGGCCTGATGTACGCCGCGGCGGGTCGAAAGCGGTTGTCGATCTCGTCCAGCACCTGACGCGCCTCATAGGCGTCGATGTC
>CAJCHR010000476.1 GCA_903970225.1 Actinobacteria bacterium 21-64-8
TCCCGCCCGAGGCTCGTGAAAAGCTGTTCGAGCCGTTCTTTCGCGGAGGCATCCGGCCGAGCCAGCAAGGGCTTGGCCTCGGTTTGTTCATCGTAAGCGAAATTGCGAAGGCCCACGGCGGCGCAATCGCGGTAAGCTCGAACGAGTGGAGGACCTCGTTTGTGTTCACGATGCCCATCGAAAGATCTTGAGACGGCGTGCAACCCTCAACGACGCGTTCCGATATGCCCAGTCTTGGACGAGTCAGCCGACGCAGCCAACGGCGTGTCGGACGCGAGGCGGGCTTCAACCGGTACGTGTCATCCAATTTAGCCAGTTCATCGTGCTTGGGGCATGCGCTCTTGGGGCGGCAGGGCACCGCCCTCCGCAAGCAATCCGATATACTTGGCGCCGCGCTGACGATGGACCCGGACTTCGCGATAGGCGGGGCTGTCGTACCAAGCCTTGGCAACCTCAAAGCTCGGGAACTCGACGACCGCAACACCCTCCGCACGATCACCTTCGAGCTGCTCGAACGGTGTGTACCCTACCACGTTCTTCGCGTCATAGCCTGCCAGCGTGGGACCGATCTGCTCCCAGTACGTCTCCAACTCAGCGCGATCGGTCACTTCCTGGCAGATGTAGATGAAATAGGCCGTCATTTATTTCTCCCGCGCAGTCCTCAGATCAAAGTTCGCCGCACATGACGGCAGATGCAACTGACAAGCGTGGCGACGCCGCGGTCAGGCGCGCACTATCACCGACGTGAACGGTGAGCCACACAGGCTACGAATCAGGGCGCGGCCGGATGACCCAAACCTGGTCACTCACGGCCAGACCAGCGATCCCAATCAGCAGACGTTTGTTCACCTTGTTAATTCGCACTTCGCGAGCTCAGGCGCCTCTGCGGATTGAAAAAATGAACTTTCTCTCCATTCTGGCGGGCACATTGAACGGGGGACCCGGCAGAAGTCCACGTTCATGGGCTGTGTCCCGTTACGGCCTGCCACGAGTAAGATTGAGCGAAAAGCGCTCGCCTTTATGAGAGTTATGCGGCCCCAACACACTCTCGATGTCCGTCGGGCATCCTTTCAAAGCGCGACTAGCCAATCGAGCGTCTTTGCGTTCGTGCGGCCGTGGCGGCCCCATCGAACGGGTTACCTGGGAATCTGTATAATTCTTGATCCAAAAATCGCCAAATCATCCAAGTAACATGCATGAAGCGGGGTCACCTACCGGCGGAACTTGTCCGCAAGTACAAGGTCAGCGACAAGCATTTTTAATCGAGTATTCTCTTCAAGGAGGTCATTTGATGCTTGCCCGTCCGATACCAGTCCGTTCATGAACACATCGACACTCGCCGCAATGTAATTCTCGATGAAATCCCTATCCAACAGCACACCCCATCCGACGATGTGGACCAGGCCGCCGACCGTCAGGTTCAGGAAAGCCATGGCCGCGCCTTCGAGCGACTGGAATGATCCCATTGCACCGCCGATCCTACGCGAGAAGAGATCGGCTAGGTAAGCCAGCGTGGGCTTGATGCCATGCTGGACGTTGTGCGCGCCGAGCTCGGGTGAGCGCAGCGAGAGCGCGGTGGTCATCTGCAGCAACTGCAGGCCCCTCGCGCTGAGCAGGTTGTCGAGCAGCGTGAAGGCGACCGCGACCAGGGTCTCACGAAGATCGTCGGTTTCCTGAGCCTGCAGCACTTCTGACGGCACGATCCATTTCTGGATTGTGTGGCGCAGCGCGGCCTGAAACACGGCGTCCTTGTCGCCGTACTTCACATAAACGGTCCGTTTGGTGACCCCTATCGTCTCGGTAATCACGTTGATCGTGGCCCCTTCGTAACCAAGCTCGAAAAACAAATTGAACGCCTTCTCGAGAAAGACTTCGTTGCTTGGCGACGAGCGCCGTGCTCGTCTTTTCTTGCCTTCGGTTTTCGGCGATAATGACGTCGGCAATGCACTCATGCCAAATGCCCTTTTTTGGTGCTGCCGCTACGACCGAGTCTCTACGCAGAAGCAGCGTACGCGGGGAATGCTCGATTGACTAACCACATGCGATGCGGGGGTCAAATAGCCTCCGCAATCTAGCAGAAAAACACCTACCGGGTGTTATCAAGCTTGCCTGCGGGCACAATCACTTTACGCTTGAACCCAGCAAGGCGAATCGTCGGATGCGGCCTGGCATGAAGATCGCGGCGCAGGAATGAGCACGCGCCGAGCGGTGGCATTCGCAGTCGCGGGTCAGCGCTCGGGATCGCGGAAAGCAAGGTCGAAGCCGCGAAGCTTTGGAGAAGATGCGATGTCAGAATTGCGACACATTCCGCTGACCCGCCATATCGGGTCCCAACTCGAGATCGGCCGGGACGCTTTGCTCAGCGGCGAATACGCTGCCGACATTCGCCGCGTACTGGTCGAGCGCGGCGTCGTCGTGATCCGCGGCGCGCATATCGATGATCAGCAACTGCGCACGGTCGCCCGCTCTCTGGGCGACTTGCGCCTCGGGCTGAGCAAACGCGGGGCCGATGGTGCGACGCTGAATGAGGGCGACGAAGGAGTGCTCAAGGTCAGCCTCGATCCTGAGATCAACCCACAATATGCCCGGTTCCTCCCCGGCAACCACTTGTGGCACATGGACGGGCCGTACGAGGAAATCCCGCCTTTCGCGACATTGTTCACGCCGTATCGCATGGCCAACACCGGCGGTGACACGATGTTTGCGAGCACTTATGCCGCGTTTGAGGACTTGCCCGAGGACGAGAAGGACTTCCTCTCGACCTTGCGCGTGGTGCACACGATGCCTGCCGCGTTGTTCGCGTCGATGCGCGATGTCACTCCGGCCGAATTTGCGGTTTGGCATTCGTACCCGCAACGCATCCACCCGCTCGTCTGGCACCACAAGTCGGGCCACAAGAGCCTAGTCATCGGTGCCGCGGCGGCGTGGATTGATGGCATGCATCCGGCCGAAAGCCACGACCTGCTCGAGCGGCTGACGCGGCATGCGACGCAGGACAAGTACGTCTATCGCCACAAGTGGAAGGCCGGTGATCTCGCGATCTGGGACAACACCGGGGCGATGCACCGCGTGCTGGCGTTCGATCTGGCGAGCAAGCGCGAGTACCACCGCGCCACGCTGAACGGCGAGGAGCCGATCACCGCGGTCACGAAGGACTTCGCGCTGCAGCCCTAAGCGGCGCCGGCGACGGCAACCACGATTTCGAGGAGTGCACGAATGCAGGTCGGCGTTCACATGGGGTACCAGAACCTTACCGGGCTCCCCGATTACGAGTTCTTCCGGCTCCAGACCCACCTGATGGTCGAGGCCGAGGCGATGGGCTTCGATTTTGCCGCTGCGGTCGAACATCACTTCACGGATTATGCCGCCTGCCCCGATCCGATCCAGGCGTTGAGCTGGGTCGCGGCCAAGACGAAGACGATCAAGCTGATGGCCGCCGCGGTGATCCTGCCGTGGAACGATCCGCTGCGCGTGGTCGAGAAAGCCTCGATGCTCGACAGTCTGTCCGAAGGCCGCGTGATCCTCGGCATGGGCCGCGGCGCGGCACGGCGCGAGTTCAACGGCTTTCGCGAGGACATCGCCGACAGCCGCGAGATGTTCGACGAAGCCGCGATCATCATCATGAACGGGCTTGAGACCGGGTTCGTCGAGGCCGACACCAAGCACTACAAGCAGCCGCGCGTCGAAGTGCGCCCCCGTCCGTACAACTGGACGCGAGATCGGATGCTGATGGTCTCGATGTCGCCTTCCTCGGCCGAGGTCGCCGCCGATTACGGGCTCAAGGCGCTGCGCTTCAGCCAGGGCGAGTGGGAGGTCTCGATGCCGGAGATCAACGCGTATCGCTCAACCTTCGAGGCCAAGCACGGCAAGAAGGCGCCGCCGTTCGTCATCAGCGACTTCGTGGTCTGCGTCGACACCGAGGAAGAGGTGGCCGAATATACGGACAATTTCTTCGCCAAGCAGTTCCACCAGGTCGCCACGCATTACGAATGGGGCGCCGAGCACTTCAAGAACATGCCGTCCTACGCGACGTACGTGCACCTCGGCGATGCGATGGCGGCTGCCGGCGGTCCCGAGAAGGCCTACAAAGGCTACATCGGCGGCAACCTGATTGGCACGCCCGAGCAGCTGCTGGAGAAGGATGCGATGCGCAAGGCGGCGGTCGGCGATTACGACATCATTGCCAACTTCAGCTACGGCGGCATGACTTATGAGCAGGCTTACGGCCAGATGAAGCGGTTTGCCGAAAAGGTTATGCCGGGGTTGAAGGCAGACGCGCGGGTTATGGCGTGACCTGAACATCCTACCCCACCCGGGGGAGGTGGTAGCCCGCAGGCTGGCGGAGGGGGCGCCGCTACAAAGCGAGCACCCCGCCCGGGGCGCCCCCCTCCACCACCGCTTCGCGGCGGTCCCACTCCCCGACGGGGGAGGATGAAGCAAAAAGGGAGACGACAATGACCGAGATCAAGGGCCGCACGGCAGTCGTCACCGGCGGGGGCAATGGCATCGGC
>CAJCHR010000477.1 GCA_903970225.1 Actinobacteria bacterium 21-64-8
GCGATCTCGAGCACCATCATGCCCGGCGCCTCGCCCGGCGCACGCATCGAGTTGCCCTCGGCGAGATCAAGCACGCCGAGGCGCTGACGGATCATGCGGTTGGCGCTGGCGTAGAGCGACCGGGTCGACGTGGTGGCGTTCTCCGTACGACCGCCGGGCAGGTTGCCGTTCCAGCACTCGTGACCGATCGCGGTCAGCGTGCCGTCATGCTTGGCTCCCAAGCGGATGCGCTGGATGGTCGCGGCGCGGTGCGTCGTGTTATTCGTCATCAGTGGTCGCGTTAGCGCCACCTTGACCGGTCGACCCGCAGCGCGCGCGCCGAGTACGGCCGCGACGGTGTCGGCGAGAACCGTTCCCTTACCACCGAAGCTGCCACCGATGAACGGCGTCACAAGGCGGATATTCTCCTGCGGCATGCCGATGATCTTGCCTAGGTCGCGCCGTCCCCAGTTGAGCTGCTGGATCGGACACCAGCACGTCAGCTTGTCCCCGTCCCATGCGGCGATCGTGGCATGTGGTTCCATCATCGCATGGGTCTGGTCGGGCGTCGTGTAGGTCTCATCGAGCTTGACGGGCGCTGCGGCAAACGCACCCCCGAAGTCTCCGATATCCTCGGAGGGGACCTTGCCGTATTCACTTTTCTCCGCGACGATCGAGGTCGGCTTGATCGCTTGCAGATCGTAACTGCCCTGCTCACGAGCGTAGTCGAACATCAGCAGTCCGGCCGCGGCACGTGCCTGCTCGAACGTCTCCGCGACAACAATCGCGATCGTCTGATGATAGTGGTCGATGCGCGGGCCGGCGAGCGGCTTGTCGGTGTAGAAGTCGCCGACGCCGAGCGGGCCGGCATTCTCGTGCGTGACAATCGCCAGTACGCCCGGGGCGCTGCGCGCCGCGTCCGCATTGATCGACCGGACAGTGCCCTTGGCGATGCCCGCACCGACCACGTAGCCGTAGGCCGGCTTGCCGCCGACATCCTGATGTTCGTAGGAATATTTCGCTGTGCCGGTCGTCTTGAGCGGACCGTCGATCCGATCGGTCGCCTTGCCGAGCACGAGCTGGCGATCGGTCGGGTTGCTGCCCGCAGGGGTCTCGAACTTCATGCCGCTTTCGCCTCAGAAATAGCCGACGCGAGCGTCCGCATCGCCAGCGGCACCTTGAACGCACTGTCGTGGGTGGGCTTCGCATCCGCAAATACCTGTGTTGCCACGGCTTTCGCGCCTTGTGGCATCGCAGCTTCCGCCGCCTCGATCCGCCACGGCTTGGGCGCGACCCCGCCGAATGCCACGCGACCGCTGCCGTCCTTTTGGATCACGGCCGCAACCGACACGAGTGCGAACGCGTAGGAGGCGCGGTCCCGGACCTTGCGATAGACGTGGTGACCGCCGATCGGCCGCGGCAACGTTACTGCAGTGATGAGTTCACCGCGCGCCAGCACGTTGTCGCGATCGGGCGCGTCGCCCGGCAGCCGATGGAAGTCGGCGATCGGGATCGCCCGCGTCCGCCCTTGCGGGTTCACCGTCTCCACGGTCGCGTCGAGCACCCGCATTGCAACGCCCATGTCGCCGGGATAGGTCGCGATGCAGGCATCGGACGTGCCGATGACGGCGAGCTGGCGCGAATAGCCGCCGATCGCCGCACAGCCCGAGCCCGGCTTACGTTTGTTGCAAGGCTGGTTGGTGTCGTAGAAATATGGGCAACGGGTGCGCTGGAGCAGGTTGCCTGCGGTCGTCGCCTTATTGCGGAGCTGGCCGCTCGCGCCCGCCTGAATCGCGCGCGTCAGTACGCCGTAGTCGCGCCGTACGCGCTCGTCGGCCGACAGCGCAGTGTTGCTGACCAGTGCGCCGATGCGTAGTCCGCCGTCGTCGGTCTTTTCAATCCGGTCGAGCTTCAGGTCCTGGACGTCGACAAGATGCGTCGGCGTCTCGATTTCAAGCTTCATCAGGTCGAGCAGGTTGGTGCCGCCCGCCAGGAACATGGCGCCGGGCATGCCCGCGACCTCGGCCGCAGCTTCGGATGGAGTCGTTGCGCGGGTGTAGGTGAAGCTTCTCATGCCTGCGCTCCCGCGACTTCGGCCATCGCCTCCGCGATGTTGGAATAGGCGCCGCAGCGGCAGATGTTGCCGCTCATGCGCTCGCGCATCTCGATGTTGGTCGGCTGAGCATTGCCGGTGATGTCCGCCTGGACGTGGCTTGGCACGCCGCGTTCGATTTCCTTCAGGACCGACACCGCCGAGCAGATCTGTCCCGGCGTGCAATAGCCGCATTGATAGCCATCATGCTTGACGAACGCCGCCTGCATCGGGTGCAGCTTCTCGGGTGTACCCAACCCTTCGATCGTCGTGATGCTGTCACCCTGATGCTGGAGCGCAAGGCTGAGGCAGGAATTGATCCGCTCGCCGTTGACGATGACCGTGCACGCTCCGCACTGACCGTGATCGCAGCCCTTCTTGGTGCCGGTGAGATGCAGATGCTCGCGCAGCGCATCCAGCAGCGTGGTGCGCGTATCCAATTTGAGCGAACGGTTATTGCCGTTGACCTCGAACGATACCGGCATCGGTGAAGCGTCCTGCCTGGTAACAAGCCGAGGCCCCGCGCCAGCTGGAGTACCGACGATAGCCGCGGTCGCGGCACCGCTAACCAGTACGCCTCGTCTGGAGATAAGTGTTTCTGGCGCCATAACCAATCAAACCCGCTCGCTGTTTGGTGCCTGCCTTGCGGGCACTTTAGGCGCACGCGAGACAGGATCTCCCCCTATAACGGCTCGCCACGTCGATCGATCACAACGGCAGCTCAACGAAAGGATGTGTCGAGCTCAACATCGTCCCAATTATTTCAATGGCGCCTGGTATGTCAGACCGCTGAAAGTTGCCTTGCCACCGCCACAGGCGAACAAGGCCGGGCGCAGGCTGATGAAGCCATCGGCCATGTTGTGATTGTACCCTGCCACCTCGTACGAAACCACCTTTCGCCACGGCTTGCCGCCCGAGCGGATGTAGAAAGATGCGACATTGTCGTCGTTGACGATGCGAAGGGAGAACACGCGTCCCTCGCTCGGTCCGGGTGGCGGATAGCCTTGTTCCTGCCCGACCTTGTAGGTGTGCAGCTTGGCCGCTTCCGCGGCCAATCCGGCGAACAGCTTGCGGTCGTAAAACAATAGGAGCCCGGCCTGAGCCTCGCCATGAAGCTCGACGTCGACGGTCACATCGTAGGAATGATCGCCGGCGATGAAGGCTAGCGGCGATGAGTCCGCTGGTCCGGTTCCCTCGGCTGCCAGCGTCAGC
>CAJCHR010000478.1 GCA_903970225.1 Actinobacteria bacterium 21-64-8
GAGGCTTTCGCGCGGTTCGCCATCGCCGAGCCGGCGCGCTTTCGCCGGATCGACGGCGCTGACGAACCGCAGGCGGTGCATGCCGCCGTGCTCGAAGCTGTCTCCGCTCTGATCGAAGCGGCGCGCTGATGCTGCTCGGCCACGACGATGCCTGGCGCGAATGGCGCGCGGCGATCGCTTCCGACCGGATGCATCATGCCTGGCTGCTGACGGGGCCGCGCGGGCTGGGGAAGGGCATGTTCGCGCGCGATGCGGCGTCCGAACTGGTCGCGGAGCCCGGGATTCACCAACCGCCTACGGGCGCACATCCCGACATCCTCACGCTCGAGCATCTTCCATCGGATGACGATGAAGTGAAGAAGCGTGACGAGGGCAAGCCGTTCAAAACAAAGCGCAATATCGCGATCGACCAAATTCGCCGATTGCAGTCCCGCCTGACGACGCGCCCGACGCTTGGCGAACGGCGCGCGGTGATCGTCGATCCGGCCGACGACATGGAGCGCAGCGCCGCCAATGCGCTGCTGAAAAGCCTGGAGGAACCGCCGCGCGGCACCGTGTTCCTACTCGTCGCGCATCAGCCTGCGCGGTTGCCGCCCACGATCCGCTCGCGCTGCCGGTTGCTGCGCTTCGCGCCGCTGGCGGACTCGGCGATCGAGGCGCTCCTCCGCGATCAGGCACCCGAGGCCGATGCACCGACCCGGGCCGCCGCGACGCTCGCCGCGCGCGGTTCGCCAGGCGCGGCGCTGGCGTTCGCCGATCGCGGGCTCGGCATGATCGCGGCGCTGGCAGGACGGCTGATCGATCAGGGCGATCCCGACCTGACCTTGCGCACCGCGTTCGCCGAGGCGGTGGGTGCGCGTCCCGATCGGGAGCGGATCGGCGCACTGTTCGATCTCGCGCGTGGCGCGCTTGCCGGGCGGCTTGGCGGATCCACGCGGGAGCGGCAAGGCCGGATCATCGCGGCCAACGCCGCGCTCACCACCCTTTCCGGGCAGGCGCCGACGTACAACTTCGATGCGGGACTACTTGTACTGGAAATTGGCGGGTTGCTGGCCTCCACCGCCAACCGTACAGAGACGGCAACGCCCGCATAACCAGAATTGAGCCGCTGCGCCGCCATGGCCGACCCTTTTTACATCACCACCGCGATCCATTACCCTAACGGCAAGCCGCACATCGGCCACGCTTACGAGACGATCGCCGCCGACGTCGTCGCACGCTTCCACCGGGCGATGGGCCGCGAGGTGCGCTTCCAGACCGGCACGGACGAACACGGCCTCAAGATCGCGCAGAAGGCGCGCGACCTGGGTATCTCCCCGCGCGAACTCGTCGACGATATGTCCTCTTATTTCAAGGCTTTGTTCGACAGACTTGATGTCTCGTACGATCGCTTCATTCGCACCACGGAAGACGTGCACCACCGCGCCAGCCAGTCCTTGTGGGACGCGATGGCGGCGAGTGGCGACTTATACCTCGATCGGTACGAAGGCTGGTATTCGGTCCGGGACGAAGCCTATTACGATGAGAGCGAACTGACCGAGGGTGAGGGGGGCGAAAAGCTTTCGCCCCAGGGCACGCCGGTCGAATGGACGGTCGAGGAAAGCTGGTTCTTCCGCCTTTCGAAGTACCAGGAACCACTGCTCGCGTTGTACCGCGATCATCCCGAGTTCGTCCGTCCGGAAAGTCGCCTTAACGAAGTCAGGAGCTTCGTCGAAGGCGGCCTACGTGACCTGTCGGTCTCGCGCAGCAGCTTTGACTGGGGCGTGAAGGTGCCTGGTGCCGAGGACCACGTGATGTACGTGTGGGTCGATGCGCTGACCAACTATCTGACCGGCCTGGGCTATCCCGACGACACCGCCGATTACCGCACGTTCTGGCCCGCCGACATCCATCTGATCGGCAAGGACATCGTGCGCTTCCACACGGTCTACTGGCCCGCGTTTCTGATGAGCGCCGGGCTGCCGCTGCCCAGGACCGTGTTCGGGCACGGCTTCGTGCTCAATAGAGAGGGGCAGAAGGAATCGAAGTCACTCGGCAACACGACTGATCCGCACGAACTGGCGGATCGCTTTGGCGTCGATGTCCTGCGCTATTTCCTGATGCGCGAAATCAGCTTCGGACAGGATGGTACCTATTCAGCCGAAGCCATTGTTCTTCGAGGAAATTCCGAGCTCGCCAACGCCTTTGGCAACCTTGCTCAGCGCACACTGAGCCTGATCTCCAAGAATCTTGGCGGAGCACTTCCGGACATTGCGGGTCACGATTCTGCCGATACTGCGTTGTTAGAGACGATCGACGCGGCGGTACGTGGTGACATTCCGGCTGCGTTCGCCGCGCTCGCGCCGCATCAGGCGGTGGAGGCCTGGCTTCAGGCGGTATTCGCCTGCAACGCCTACATCGACGCGCAGGCGCCATGGACGCTCAAGAAGACCGATCCTGAGCGGATGCGCACCGTTCTGGCGACGCTGTACATCGCCATCGCGCAGCTCGCGGTCGCAATTTCGCCCGTCATCCCGACGAGCGCCGCGAGGCTGCTCGACCAGATGGGCATTGCGCCAGAGCTGCGCGGGTATGCGGCGATTGGCTCGCACTGGTATTCGCCGCTGGCCGAGAGCGGTTTCCGGCTTGCGCCTCCGGTCGGGCTTTTCCCGCGGCTCGAACTGCCCGAGGAAACGCCTGCTTGATGCTCATAGATTCACATTGCCACCTTGAGTACGAGGGGCTGGTCGAAGATCAGGCCGGCGTGCTCGATCGGGCTCGCGCGGCAGGGATCGGCGGATTCCTCAACATCTCCACCCGGCGGCGCGAGTGGGACAACGTGATCGCCACCGCCGCGCGCGAGCCTGATGTCTGGGCCAGCGTCGGCATTCACCCGCATGAGGCCGATGCTCATGCCGATCTCGGCGAAGCAGCGCTTCTCGAGGCGGCGTCGCATCCCAAAGTGGTTGCCATCGGCGAAACCGGGCTTGATTACTATTACGACAAGTCCGATCGGCAAGTGCAGCAGGCGCTGTTCCGCACGCATATCGCGGTCGCGCGCAAGACGCGCCTGCCGCTGATCGTCCACACGCGCGACGCCGAGGACGACACCGCCGCGATCCTTGATGAGGAGACGGGGAAGGGGGCCTTCCCCGCATTGATCCACTGCTTCACCGCATCGGCCGGGTTTGCCCGGAAGGTCCTCGATCTGGGACTGACGATCTCGATCTCGGGCATCGTAACATTCAAGAATGCCAAGGACTTGCAGGCGGTTGTCGCGGAACTGCCCGAAGACCGCCTGCTGGTCGAGAC
>CAJCHR010000479.1 GCA_903970225.1 Actinobacteria bacterium 21-64-8
GCAGGCACCGCCGTACTCTGGCTCCTGCTCACGCGGGCCTTGCCTTATCCCGCGCTCGTCGTGGTGATCGCGCTGCAGGGGCTTTGTGCGGCCGGGGCGATACCCAATCTCAGCCGCGCGCTTGCCGAAGCATTCGGCACCGCGAGCTTCAGCCGGAGCTTCGGCCTGGCCACGACGGTCAGCCTGCCGCTAAATGTCGCGTTCGTACCGCTTGTGCCATGGATCCGCGCCCAGACCGGGAGCTATGTGCCGGCCATGCTCGGCGTGGCGGTCATGCTTGCCATCGCGTTCCTGCTGTCGCTCTATGCATGCCGAGGCGATGGTCGGCGCGAAACCGTCGCCATGGCCTGATGTTCCGACGCGGCCCGCTTCCAAGGAAATGTCGTTATGAGCAAGATTACGATCGAAGACGCCAAACCGCTGATCGGCGGGATCGTCCATGTCGACCGGGCCCATCTAACAGACGCAGAGGTGATTGAAGAGCTGAAGACCGCGCTCGAACTGCGCGGCGTTCTGGTGTTCCCGCGGCTGCACGCGACCGACGAGGAGCAGCTCGCCTTCACCGACGCATTCGGTGGGCGGGTCAACTTCAACAAGGGCGTGCCAGGTTCAAACGCGTCGGCGGAAGACGTCTACAAGATCACGCTCGATCGCGCGCTCAACTCCGAACCCGACTACGTGCTGGGCACGTTCTTCTGGCACGTCGACGGGGTAACGATAGACCAGTCGCTGCCCAAGGCAACGATCCTCTCGGCCCGGACGCTGTCCGATGCGGGCGGCGCCACCGAGTTCGCCAACCTTTACGCAGCTTACGAGCACCTACCTGAGGACGAGAAGCGCCAGTACGAGGGGCTCGAAGTGATCCACACGGTCGAGGCGGCGGTGCGCCCGGTCTACGGCTCGCCGCCGCAGGAACGGCTCGACCGCTATCGCTCGATGGCGGCCGGCATGGAGCAACCGCTGGTCTGGACGCACGAGAGCGGGCGCAAATCGCTGCTGATCGGTACCCATGCAGACGGCATCGTCGGCATGCCCGGGCCACATGCCCGCGCGCTGATCACCCGGCTGATCCAGTGGGCGGCGCAGCCGCAGTTCGTCTACCGGCACCAGTGGCAGGTCGGCGACATGGCCGTCTGGGACAACCAGGGCCTGATGCACCGTGTCGTGCCGTACACCGACGAGGGTCGCGTGATGCATCGCACTTCGATCGGCGGCCACGAAAAACCGGGCCATGTCGCGAGCGACGAGAACAAGAGCAGAATGTTCGAGCTGAGCTGAACGCGCCCTCTCCGCGAGCAACGGCTTCAGGAGGCGGCAGCGAAGTCCGGCAGGTTGTCAACACGCTCGATTTCAATGCGGGTTCCGTCGGGGTCGAGCATCATCACGACGTCAGCACCTTCGAGCCGGGTCCGTGTTGCCTCGATCACCGACCCGCCCAGTGCGACAAGCGCGGCAATAGCGTGATCGACGTCCTCGACCGCGATGCCGATGTGGGTCAGACCGCATTCGTTGAGCCGCTTGGTGCCTTTTGCCGCGATGGTCCCGGGCGCCGGCCAAGTGATGATCTGGAGCACCATGCCGTCACGCATGACAAGTGCCGAGATGAAGCGAACCTCGCCTTCGAATTGCCCGATCGGCGCGACTTCCTGCCCCTGTTCGAGCCGCATCAGCTCGCGGAAGCCGAGACCCTCGCGATAAAATCGCAGGGATCGCTCGAGATCGGAGACGACGACGGACAAATGGATGGCCCGTAATACCCCGGCGGCACCTGTGCTCTTGCTCATCGCAGTGTCCTCCAACGGATGCGGTGGTCGGCTTCCGGCAATCCAACCTGAACTCGCGCCTGCATCAGGCCGGCGAGCCGTACGTCTTGGCGATTTCGATCAAGTCTGGTGTGCGCTGAATCCGCATCGCGGTGTGACTCATCGCCATTAGGATATAGGTTCCGACGGTGAAGATCAGGTCCATCATCTGCCTGTCGTCGAATTCCTCGACCAGCCGCGCCCAGGTGGCGTCCTCGATATCCGAGCCTTCGATCAGTTGATCGGTCGCTTCCAGCACGGCGCGTTCCATCGTCGACCAATGCGGCGAGCTGGGACTGAGCTTGATCGCTTCGAAATCCATGCCGTCGAGACCGAGGGTCAGCGATAGCCGGACGTGGCTGGCCCACACCAACCGTCCGCGGCGCTGCCAGGCCGTGCGCAGGATCGCGATCTGCCGCAGGCGCACGGGCAACGTCGACGAGATCAGCAGGTGCTGGTTGTAATTGATGTAAGGCGCGGTCAGCTCAGGATGCCGCGCGAATGTCATCAGCACCGGATCCATCAGCATATTCACGCTGGCCTGGAAGTTGATCGCCGCAAACTGTGCGCCGACTTCGGGGGTGCGTTTGGCCTCGGGCAGTTGCGAAATACGCTGTTCTGGATCGCTCATGGTCACTCCAATCTGCCGTTGTCGGCCCTTCGCGTATCTAGTCGGCCGTCACGTCCCCATCGGCGGACGGGATCGCGCCGTGAAGCGATGGCGTCGCGTCGGACAGCATGTAGACGATCAAGTTCGCCACTTCAGCCGGATCGACCGGCGGACGGATGCCGGAAAAGCGCGCGATCAGGCTCATGTCGAGGTCTTCGGGAATGGACTGGCGGGCCATGATGTTGGTGATCATGCCGCCAGGCGCGATGGCGTTGATGCG
>CAJCHR010000480.1 GCA_903970225.1 Actinobacteria bacterium 21-64-8
TGGAACTCGGGGTCGACACTGAAATCGATCATGACATTCTCTCCTGTTCCTCCCCGGCACGGGGAGGGGGACCGCTCGCGCAGCGAGGGGTGGAGGGGCACGTGCGGGGTTCCGCGCCCTCTCGATAGTTCAGGCGACCCCGCCTGTGCCCCTCCACCACCTTCGGTGGTCCGCCTCCCCCCGTCGGGGGAGGAATTACGAAATCCGGCGGATGAACTCGACGTTCTTCTTGAGGCTCTCATCCACGATCCGCGCGAAGAACCGGCCGACGTCCTTCGGCAGGATACCCACTTCGGCTTGCGCAACCTTGTATTCGAGCAGGCAAGCCGACTTGAACCCCGCGAGCAGCGTGTAATAGTCGATCTCGGCCGGATCGCGCCCGGTGCCCGCGCACCAGTAGCGTACCAGTTCCTGGCGCGTCGGGAACTCGCGCGGATCGTTGAGGCCAGCGGCGTTGTTGAGGTCGGGGAAGCGCTCGTCGCGCATGCCGCCCGTGAACCAGCCCATGTCCATCATCGGATCGCCGACGGTCGACAGCTCCCAGTCGATCATCGCTGCGAGACGCGCGGGCGGGCCCCATTTGAACATCATGTTCGGCGTGCCGACGTCGCCGTGCATGATGCCCGGGTGCGCGGTCGGCCGCACGTTGTCGCGCAGCCAGCGTTCGACCACATCGAGCCCTTCGAGCTGGCGCGGCTGGTAGCCCTTGTACTTCTCGGGGTACGAATGAAGCTGGCCCGACCAGCGATCGACCTGTCGCTCAAGGAAGTTGTCGGGCTTGCCGTAATCCCCCAGACCCACGGCCTTGTAGTCGACGTTGGCGAGCGCGATCAGGCCGTCGACGATCGCGAACGGGATGTTGTAGACGTAAGGCAGCTTGTCGAACGGCGGCTCGTTCCAGATCTTCTCGTCGCGCAGGTTCGGCGCCCAGCCATCGACCTTTTCCATCACGTAGAACGGCGCGCCGACCACCGATGCGTCCTCGCAAGACCCGTAGCAGATCGGGCGCGGCACGTCGGTCTGGTTGAGCGCGGTGAGCACCCGCGCCTCGCGCAGCACGCCGCGCTCGGCGCCGGGCGGCGGCACCGCGGGCGGGCGGCGCATGACCATCGCCTGGCGATCACGCTGGATCGTCAGCACGACGTTGGAGGTGCCTCCCGAGAGCAGCGAGGTCGTCAGCGGTCCGCCGCCCAGCTCGGGCACATAGGCGTCGAGCCATTCGGTCAGCGGCCCGATCGGGGCCAGTTCGTCGAGATCGGCGTCCAAATCCTCGTCCTTTTCTTGTTCTAACGGCCGCGCAGCTGGTCTTCGAGCTGCGTGCGAATTTGCCGCAAAGCCGCGGTGGCGAGGCGGATCGTCTCGTGATCGACGCCCGTGCCGACCTCCTTCGCGATCGCATCGGCGCGCGCATCGAACTCGCGCTTGAGTGCGGTGCCCTCGGCGGTCGCGCGCAGCAGCACCGCCCGCTTGTGATCGGGATTGGGGAGCGACTCGATCAGCCCAGCATCGATCAGCGAATTCGCGGCACGCTGCACCAACTGACGCGGTTGTCCGAACGAGCGTCCGATTTGCGGCACGGTCGGCGGATGGTCTGCCTCGACGACCGCGTTCAGCACCGAGAGCTCGGAATCGCCCAGCCCCTCGGACTTCCGCGCGCCCATGAACAGCGCCTTCATCCGCCCATTCAACCGGATCAGCTCATCGGACAAACCTACCAACGGGTGCCGGGACTCGAATTTGCCATGCATGGAACTCTGGTGTCGATTTGACACGATGGTGTCAACTATAGTTCGCGTTGACCATTCCGTGCTGACGCGAGAGGATGAAGCAAGAACGACGATCGGAGAGGTTTTGCGATGGCGAAGACGTGGCTGGTCACGGGCTGCTCGGCAGGCTTCGGGCGCATTCTTGCAGAATCGCTGCTCGAACGCGGCGAGCGGGTGATCGCGACGGCGCGCAAGCCTGAGACGCTCGCGGATCTGGTTGCCGGGCACGAAGACCGCGCGCTGGCGCTACGGCTCGATGTCACCGACCTGGCCCAGATCGAGGCGGTGGTGGCGGCCGCGACCGCACGGTTCGGGATCATCGACGCGCTCATCAACAATGCCGGCGCAGGATACTTCGGCCCGGTCGAGGACGCCTCGATCGAAGCCGCGCGCGCGATGATGGAACTCAATTACTTCGGCGCACTGGCGATGATGAAAGCGGTGCTCCCTGCAATGATCGAGCGCCGTGCGGGGACGATCGTCAATATCGGATCGGTCGCGGGCGAAGTGGGGTTTGCGGGCATCGGCTATTATTCGGCTGCGAAGTTCGCGCTCGCCGGGCTCACCGAAAGCCTCGGGGCGGAACTCGCGCCGCTGGGCATCGGCGTCACGCTTGCGGCGCTCGGGCCCTTCGCGACCAACTTCGTGACAGCGCTTACCGGCGTGCAGCCGTCAGCGCATTACGACCTGGCGGCGTTGGCTAAGGCGGGCGGCAATGCGCACTGGGCTGCTGGTCACGACCCGAGGCTGGGCGCGATCGCGCTGCTCAGTGCGGTTCAGTCCCCCTCGCCGCCGCGGAGACTGGTGCTGGGCGAACTGGGCGTGGAGGTTGTGGAGTTGCATCAGTCCCGTCGCGCGGCGGAAGCGGTGCGATGGGAGGCGGCATCACTCCTGAAGCTTGCGGACACGGCACCCGCCGGGTGACGCGCCAGAGCACGATCACCGTAGGCTTAAACACACCCCGTTCATTTCGAGCGCAATCGAGAGACCCGGTTCGAGCGAAGCCGAGAACCGCTGACGCTGCAGGACCACGGCTTCGCTCGGGACGAACGGAGTTGGGTCGACCGTAAGATCATCGCGCTAGATGACGGACTTCTCGTCCTTGCGCGGCACGCCTTCGATATCCTCGCCCAGCGTATCGCGCAGGTAAAGCTCGCGCACTGCGACGAAGGCCACGACCAGCATCGCGCCAGCGAAGAACAGTCCGTAAATCCCGAAAACCGCGCCCGCGCCCAGGATCGTGAACAGCGTCAGCGCAGGCGGGATATTGACCACCTGCCGGTTGATGAACGGCGTCAGAAGCCATCCCTCGACCACGCGCACCACCAGATAGGCGACGATCGTGTGCCAGAGCACCGGGCCTCCCACAGTGGCGGCAATGCCGATCGAAGGCAGCATCGCCACCGCCGGCCCCACGTAAGGAATGAATTCACTGAGACCGCCCAGCAGCGCCAGCGCGGCCCAGGACTTGAGCCCGGCGATCCATAGCGCGGTGCCGATAATCAGCGTCATCGCGACCATGTCGATGACCTTGGCCTTGAGCCAAAGCCGAAGCGCGAACGCGATCTCGCTCATGGCCCGCTCCATCGCGGGGCGCCCCGAAGGCGGGGTCAACAAAAGCGCGGCGTTGCGATAAGGCGTGGGGTCGGCTGCGAAAAACATCGCGCCGACAATCACGATGACCAGGTTGACCAGCACTTCGCCCGCGCCCGACACGAGCTGCCCGAGCCGGTTGGCGATGGTGCCGCCACCGGTCGCCGCCTGCACTGCCTGGACGATCGTCTTGCCCACCGCGCTCGCGCCCAGGCCCCGTTCGATCGCGGCGATAGTGCCGGGCAAATTGCTGAGCATCCCGGCGATCTCGGTGCCGAACTGGACGGTGAGCAGATAGATGATCCCGCCGAAGATCGTCAGCACGAACAGCGTGCCCAGCCCCAGCGCGATCCGCCAGTTGGCGAGGCCGATTCGCTGCATCAACCGCGCCGCGCTGCGGAACATCACCGCACCCAGCACCGATCCGAACGCGAGCATGATCAGGTCCGCCGCTCGCCACACGATCAGGAGCAGCGCGGCGATCACGATGGTGTACGCGAGGCGCCGCAAATACGGGCGATCCTCGGGTGGCGGCATGAGCGGCGCGTCGATCATGCGGTTGCCCGAACCGCGCGCGCCGCATAACGGGGGTGGCTTGGAAGATTGGGTCGGGTGGAGGAGCACGATGGGTTCATCGTCCGCACAAGCGAGCGAATGCGGTCACCGGTTCCCACACGGTGACGAATGGTGATGCGTCGGGTGCGCGTCGGCGTGCTGATTTCGGGGACGGGCTCGAACATGGCGGCGCTGCTCTATGCCAGCCGCGCAGCCGACTGTCCTTATGAGATCGTACTTGTGGCCAGCAACAACCCGCAGGCGCCGGGCCTGACGCTGGCGGCGGCGGAAGGCGTCGCCACGTTCGCGCTCGCGCACAAGGGCATGGCGCGCGCCGATCACGACCTGGCGATGGACGCGGCGCTGCGCGGGGCGGACGTGCAATTCGTTGCGCTGGGTGGTTACATGCGGATCCTGACGCCGGAATTCGTCGGACGCTGGGAGGGGCGAATGCTCAACATCCATCCTTCGCTGCTGCCGAAATATCCGGGCCTGCA
This sequence comes from Actinobacteria bacterium 21-64-8, assembly GCA_903970225.1. Lineage (GTDB taxonomy): Bacteria > Pseudomonadota > Alphaproteobacteria > Sphingomonadales > Sphingomonadaceae > Novosphingobium. Next base: position 4,412 of record CAJCHR010000480.1, read on the forward strand.
CACGTACGAGCAAGCGCTCGCCAACGGTGATACCCACGCCGGATGCAGCGTCCACATCGTCACCACCGAGCTCGATGGCGGTCCGGTGGTCGGCCAGACGCCGGTCGCGGTTCTGCCCGGCGACACCCCCGAAACGCTCGCCGCACGGGTGCTGATCGCCGAGCATCAGCTGTTTTCGCGATGCCTCGCCGATCTCGTAACTCAAGGCTCCTCGCCCGAACATCTTGCCGCGCAGGTCCGCGAGCGAGCGCTGGCGCTGCCCGAGACTGATGAAGTGGTCAGCCATGGCATGCCCTGCTTCGGGATCGTGAAGGGCAAGAAGTTCGCCTATGTCTCGCTCAACCATCACGGCGACGGCCAGACCGCCTTGCTGGTCAAGATCAGCGGTCTCGACGAACAGGCGATGCTGATCGAGCAGGATCCGGCGCGCTATTATCGCCCCGCCTATTTCGGCGACGGCTGGATCGCGATCCGGCTGGACCTTGGCGATACCGATTGGGGCGCGATCGGTGACTGGCTCGCGCGCAGCTGGCGCAGCATCGCGCCGAGGAAGCTTACCGGGCTGATCGATGTGGCGGACCAGTTCTGACGCGGCCCGGGAGCACGCGCCCGATCGCCACCAGCGCCAGACCGCAGAGGTAATATCCCGCCCCCACCAGCGCCGTGCTGCGCGCGAAGCCCGCCCAGCCGAGTTTGGGCAGGTTGATGAAGAAGTAGGGGTAGTATCCCGAGGACTGCGCCCGAACGATCGCATAGACGCAGTAAACCAACGGCCAGATCAGCCAGATGAGCGGATCGCGCCAATGCAGCGCCGCACGCTCACCCAACGCCAGCCACCACATCAGCGTCAGG
>CAJCHR010000481.1 GCA_903970225.1 Actinobacteria bacterium 21-64-8
CGTTAAGGAAGTGCTGCTGACGAGCCACTTTCTGCCGATCGATACCGGCCGAGGGCTCATGTTCCTCGATCAAAGCTATTCTGGCGTGATCGGAATGTTCCCTGTGCGCTTCGAGACCGTGGGCGACGGCTACCGTTTAGAGCGTGTTTGAGAAGGATTCCCTATGCGGGTTTGGCGTGATTCATCGGGCGTCGGTCTGACCCCGTGAGTCGCTGCCGATGCCAAGGAAAAAGCCGCCGATACGGCTGGCCTATGCCACCGATCTCACCGATGGTCAGTGGGCGCTGATCGAGCCGTTGATCCCGCAGGCCGAGCCTGGAGGCCGACCGCGCAAGGCGGCGACGCGGGATCTCGTGAACGCGATTCTCTACTTCCTTCGAGCCGGTGGCAGCTGGCGGTTGCTGCCGCACGACCTGCCGCCGTGGCAGACGGTGTACTACTATCTTCGCCGCTGGCAGCGGGAGGGCGTCTGGGACCGGGTCCACCATGCGCTGGTCATGGCCGACCGGGAGCGTGTCGGCCGCGAGCCCTCCCCAAGCGCGGCAATCCTCGACAGCCAGTCCGTACGCACCGCCGATCAAAAGGGGGCTCGAAGGGCTTCGACGCTGGCAAGAAGATCAGCGGCCGCAAGCGCCACATCCTGACCGACACCGATGGTCGGCTGCTCGCGGTGCAGGTTCATGGCGCCGACATCCAGGACCGCGACGGTGGCAAGGGCGTGCTGAAGCGCTCGCGCAAAAGATACCCCTTCGTGCAGCGTGCCTATGCCGATGGCGGCTACGCGGGTCGCCTCGTCACATGGGCGAAGGACAAGACGCACATCGTACTGGAGATTGTCCGCCGCAAAGCGACGGCGAAAGGCTTTGAGGTGCTGCCACGACGCTGGGTCGTGGAGCGGACCTTCGCTTGGATCATGAAGAACCGACGCTTCGCCCGCGATTACGAACAGCTCACCGCCGTCGCCGAGACCCTCATCATCATTGCCTCTTGCGCCACGCTCGTCAGGCGGTGGCCATAACCAAAATGACCTTCTCAAACATGCTCTAAACGAAGGTGTCGGTCAGCTCCTCGTAGCGCTGGCGCCGTGTGTGGCGATCGCGCTTCGGCACGGTGAAGCCGGCCTTGATCGAGCTGCCGCGCTCGCCGATCTCGGTGCGAATGCGGAAAACCTCGTAGGGTACGTTGACGCCGTCGACGACTGAACGCTCGTAGGGGTACTCGGCGACGAAGTTCTTCTGGAAATAGCCGAATGTGTGCGCCGAAGGCGTCGCGGTGAGGCCGATAACGAAGGCGTCGAAATAGTCGAGCACCTGCCGCCAGCGCCCATAGATCGAGCGGTGGCACTCGTCGACGATGACGATGTCGAATGTCTCGGGCGGCATGCGCTTGCTGTAGGCGATGGGCACCGGCGCGCCTTCGGTCTCGCTATCGTAGGCGCTGCTCTCCTCGTCCTCTTCCGCCAGCTCCTTGCCGGCGAGCTGGGCGTAGACGCGCTGGATCGTAGAGATCACCACTTCGGCATCGCCGTCGAGCCCGGCGGGGCCGAGGCGCTGCACATTGTAGAGCGCGGTGAAAAGGCGGCCGGTGCCGGGCGGGCGGTAGGCTTGGAACTCCTTCAGCGTCTGGCGGCCGAGGTTGTTGCGATCGACCAGGAAGAGGATGCGCGATGCGCCGGCATGGGCGAGCAGGCGATAGGCGAGTGTGGCGGCGGTGAACGTCTTGCCGGCGCCCATTGTCATCTGCACGAGCGCGCGGGGGCGGGCCTGCGCGAGCGAGGCCTCAAGCCCGCCGATCGCCTCGATCTGGCAGGCGCGCAGGCCGTCGATGACGAGGGGCGGCATGTCGGCGAGCCGCGCGCGCAGCGAGGTCCCGGCCTTCAGCCAAGCGTGCAAGGTCTCTGGTCTATGGAAGCCAAAGATCCGGCGCGAGCGGCGATGCGCGTCGGCATGGTCGCCGAAAAGGATCTCGCTGCCGGACGCCTCGTAGTCGAAGCGCAGCGGGTCGGTCCACGGGTCGAGGTGCTCGGGCAGGGCGTGCTGGTAAGCTTCGGCCTGCTCGGCAACGCCAGAGAGCGTGACGCCCTCGGGTTTCGCCTCGATGACCCCGCACGGGCGCCGGTCGATGAAGAGAGCGTAGTCGGCTTCGTCGCGACCGAGCGGGAATTCGCGGACAGCCACGCCGAGGTTCGTCTGATCGCGATCCTGAACTACCCAGCCGGCGGCGTTCAGTTGCCGATCGATTTCAGATCTCGCTCGCTGCTCAGGTGTCATCGACAAACACAGCAGGCCAAGCAGCTCAAGCTTGGCAATAAGAGCAAAATTTCAGGAAAAATTTGCGAGGACGACCCTGGAACCGGTCGGTTGCGAGCGAACCCCCCAACGGGCGGCATGGAGCCAAAGGATTCTTTAAATCGAGACCAAAAGCGATGACGTATATGCGCAACGCTTATCGGACAAATGTTGGGCATTGGGCACCCAAATAGAAAGCGATTGCACGTAAGTCGTTGAAATAGTTGGCGCTCCCTAGGGGACTCGAACCCCTGTTTTCGCCGTGAGAGGGCGACGTCCTAGACCGCTAGACGAAGGGAGCAGCGCAGGCGCGGAGCTATAGAGGCTGCGCTCGGCGGCTGCAAGAGGAAGCGACGCGCGAATGGCCGGCGCGGCGCGGAGTGGACAACGCCCGGCGTGAGCCGGGCGCAGGACATCGGATGCGGACGAGGGCAATCAGCCCTGGCGCGCCTTAAAGCGCTTCTGCACCTTGTTGATGACGTAGACGCGGCCCTTGCGGCGCACGAGCTGGTTCATGCGGTGGCGCCCGCGCAGGGACTTCAGGGAGTTGCGGACCTTCATCACATCCTCGAAACGAAAAGCACCGGCGGCGAGCCGGTGCGAAAGCTGGCGCCGGTATGAATCATCCCGCCGCCAAGATCAAGGGAAAACCCGCCCGCGTGGCATCCGCCGGCGCGCCGAACCGCGTGATCGGGGTCCGTCATCACGGGAGCGACCCTCACGATAGCATCGTTGTTGCGCGACCATCGCGTGGTCGACCATCACCGCGGTCGCTCTCTTCCTACCATCAGGCTCTACCCCAGGCTTCCGGCCACGACAGTCCGCCGGGACCGCGAATGATTCCCAAAAATTTGAGCTTCTCCAACCCGCGTGCTAGGGCCGGTCGCGCCGGAACGTCCGGCAAGGAGACAGACTTGGCAGCACGCGGCGCCATCAATCCCGTCAAGCTCTCGACGATCGTCGCGGTGTCGATCCTCGTCGGCACCGAGGTCGTCGGCGCGTCGTGGGCGGCGGGCTGGGCGATCGGCGGCATCATGCAGCTGCCGCATGTCATCAGCCGGGCGCTCGAGGTGATCTTCGGCCTCTCGGGCTTCGTGCTGCTCTTCTTCTTCATGCGCACCGCGCTGAAGCACGAGCCGATCCGGGACTAGCGACGGCCGCACGCGCCGCGGGCAGCGGCGGGAACCCCGCACGCCGGATCGCAACCTTTCAGCTTCACGATTGGGCACATGGGGGCATCTTTTTGGGCCCCTATGACCATCTGTCACTCGATAGGCCGTTTTGGAATTGCTAAAGAGAGCCGTACGGGGCATGATCCGTGTGTCAGCCTAAGTTGACGTTCGGGTCGATTGACAACTCGAAACGCCCTCGATG